>JANSYR010000011.1 GCA_024742285.1 bacterium
CCGGTCCTCAGCCATGCGTGCCGAAAGCTTGCGGCCCTGGGTCAAGCACTACAATCATGAGCGACCCCATCGCTCGCTCGGCAAGAAGACGCCTATGCAGCGGCTCAGGGAATACCGTCAACAAGCTGCTTAGGTCCCACATCTAGCCCAGGCGGAACGAGGCCGGGTCGTGCGGGTGCGTTGCCGGTTTTCTGCCCCCGATCGGGTCTCGTCGGGAACTTCCAGTCGTGGCGGTTGATCCAAGCTCCGAGCCCGCCGATAGGCGGGAGGCTGCTGCTCGAGCGTCCCGCGTCGCGGGGAGGCCGGCCAGGGCGGCGCGGAGGGAATGGGCTTGAGCAAGGCGATCCGGATCTTCTCGGGGAATCTCTGGTGGGGGCGCGCGGACAGCGACGCCCTCGTCGGGATGATTCGCCGCTACGAGATCGACGTCTTCTGTGCGCAGGAGCTCGGCTGGGAGAACGCCGAGGCCATCGCCGACGAGCTCCCCTTCGGCGGGCTCGAGCCCACCGACGGCTTCCAGGGCATGGGCATCGCCCTGCGCCAGGAAGCCGAGTACGAGCGGATCCCCCTCGACTTTCGTCCGGCCCGCCATGTCGTGCTCGATCCGGGCGTCTGGAACGGGCTCGCGCGTCCAATCTCGCTGATCAACGTCCACTTCCAGGCCCCGCACTCGGCGCGACCCTTCCCGCCGTCGCGGGTGCGCGCACGGCAGGCGGCCGGCCTCGAGACCTTCCTCGACGCGAACCCGAGCGACGCACGCCTCATGGTCGGCGACTACAACGCCACCCCGGTCTGGCCGCTCTATCGCCGCCTCGCCCGGCGCTTCACGGATGGCGCGATCCAGTGCGCCCAGCGAGAAGGCCGCGACGTCCAAAGCACCTGGGGCCCGAAGCCCGAGAGCCCGCGCTATCTGCGGATCGACCACGCGATGGTCCGCGGCCTCCGCGTCGACAACTTCCGCGTCGTCGACATCGCGGGCAGCGACCACTCGGGGCTGCTCTTCGATATCTCGCCGGATCAGCTCGGCTAAGCCTTCGCCTGCGGGCGCTCGGCGAGTCCTTCTCCTTCGCCTGCGGGCGCTCGGCGAGTGATCGTTCGCCTGCGGGCGCTCGGCAAGTGATCGTTCGCCTGGGTGCGATTGGCGAGTCGTTCGCCGGCGAGCGCTCGGCGAGTCCTTCTCTTTCGCCTGCACCTGCGAGCGGGCGGCGAGCGGGCTCCGTCAGAGGCGTCGTCGACCTGCACCGACCCGATCGGTTTCGCCCTCCGATCGGGCCGGTGAGATCGAGCGTCCCGCGGAATCCGCCGCGCCCCGAGTCTCGCCAGGGGGACCGGCGAAGCTCAGAACGGATGTCCGCAATCCGCGTCCGAAAGCGCGTTCGGGCTGGAACGGACTGAGCACGTGCGTTCCTTCGTGCTCAGTTCGCTCCACGTTGCCCGTGATGCGCCACGCACCTACGCGCTGGGCGTCGCCCAACGAGCAGAATGGGTGGCCTTCAAGCGCACACGCTCAAGGCCTCAAAAAGGAAGGGACCAGTCCGACGAAGGCGTGCCCGCCGCTCCACGCTTCGCGCGGCCGCGACCCTGGCTCTGGACCTTGCGCACCGTCCGGCGAGAGCGGCCCCAGTTCGCGGGGGCCGGCGCCGACCAGGCATCGACCTGGACGCTTCGGGCGCGACGGATCGGGCGCGCCGCGCCCGAAGGCGTGCAGCCCGGAGAGTTCGTCAGCGTCGGAACCGAGAAGGAAGCGACCGGGATCTCGCTCACGTCGGCGGGGGCGTAGAGCTCGTCCTCCGAGAGGTCGCCGGCGAAGCGGTCCAGGTTGCGGTCGAAGTCATTCAGGTCGAGGTCGAGGGGCTTGATCGGTTCGCTCACGGGTCGTTCTCCTGGGGTTCTCGGGGTCCCGGGACCGTAGGCGAAAGTCGGGCGAAAAGCAATCAAAAGGCGAAAGTCGAGGCGAAACTATTGATCGGGTGTGCCTTCGTCGAGACGCTGAGGGCGGTCTGGTCGACGGCAGAGGGGTGGGGTGGTATCCAACGCCCGGGCCCGTAGCTCAGTTGGTAGAGCAGGAGACTTTTAACTTCTCCACGGCCGGTAGCCCGGGGTGGCTCCCGGGAAAATCCTAAATCAAATCAGCAGCTTGGCCGACGACGAGGTATGACTCGGTATGCCCAGGGAGCGTCAGGAACCTGTTCCTGAACCTCCTCTCGGGCAGAGGAGACCACCTCGTGCCGCGCGTCCGCCTGACACAGCAGAAGGTCAAGGCCACCGAGCCGACCGACCGGCCTCAGTTCATCGCGGACGCTGGCCAGCCTGGTCTCTACCTCCGAGTCGGCAAGCGGCGCGCTGACGGCTCTTGTGTGCGCAGCTGGGTCTTCCAGCGAGACGAGCGGCGCACGGGCAAGACCCGCCGAACGACGATCGGCAGGTGGCCTGCGTGGGATCTGGCCTCCGCCCGAGAGCGCGCCCGCGAGCTGACGCGAAAGATGGATCTGGGCGAGTCGATCAGGCCAAAACCGCCCAAGGAGCAGCCGACGCTCGAACAGGCGGTTCGGCTGCACCAGGAATCCATGCGCCACCGGGGCTGCGCCGAAGGCTCGATCAGGATGCTGGAGGTCGAGCTGCGGCGACACGTGAAGCCATGGCTCGGTCGGCCGCTCGACGAGCTCGCGCCCGGCGAGGTTCGCGCCCGCCACATGCAGCTCAGCCGGGCCTCCGGTCCCTACCTCGCCAACCGCATCATGAAGCATCTCCGGGCTTGCTACCGCACCGCTCGGAAATCGCACCGGGACCTGCCCGCGGACCTCCCCACGGATGCCGTCGAGTGGAATCGGGAGGAGCGGCGCGACAACCCGGTCCCGTGGGACGAGCTCCCGGATTTCGCCCGGGCGCTTGACCGCTACGAGAACCCGATCCGCCGCGACTACATGCTCTTCCTGCTCCACACGGCGTTGCGCAAGTCGGACGCAGCGCGCGTGAGGTGGGAGGAGGTCGACTGGGAGGCGGGCACGCTGTTCCGGCCGGAGCCCAAAGGGGGGCGCAAGAAGGCGTTTACGTTGCCGCTCTCTCGCACGGCGCTCGAGATCCTTGAAAGGCGTCGGCAGGATCGGCTCTCGGAAGAGTGGGCTTTCCCGGCCGTGCGGCGAGGCAACGGCGCGGCCAACGCTTGCGGTCCCCTGCGCGAGTATCGAGAGTCGGAGATCGAGGTTCCGAGTCCTCACCGATTGCGCCGCACCTGGGCGACGGCTGCGGCAGAGCTGAACGTGAACTTCGTGACGATCCAGCTGATCCTGAATCACGCCCGCCCGAAGGACAACGTGACGTTCGGCTACGTCAGCCCGTCGCTCGAGAGCATGCGGGCCGAGTGCAACCGAGTCTCGCAGTTCCTTTCGGAGCGGATGAAGGGGGAGGGGGATCGGGACGAGGACGAAGGGGCCGAGGGAGACGACGGCTAGTCCGCCATCTCGGCCTCCGCCTCCGTGCGCGTCTCCGCAATCCATTGGCGGATCCGTCGTTCCATGATCGTCTTCACGCGCTCCGGAGAAAGTCCGATCTCTGGCAGCGTGAGAATGCTGAGCGCGAATCGGCTGAACTCGTTCTCACCCGAAATCGGCCCCTTGAACTTGTCGAAGTGGACGGTCAGCTGATCGTCGCTCCGGTGTCTCGCCCAGAACTGCGTAACCGACTTGCCGGCGAGAATCTCCTGCCACTTGATCGTGGCGTTCTGCTTCGGCTCCGCCATCACCGCGAAGAGGTAGTCGATCGCCTCGTCTGCCTCCTTCAGCGACTCCAGCAGCCGCACCTCGGCGCAGATCCAGTCTCCATAGATTACGTGGATTCCCCTTCCGAACGCCGCCGTGCGTTCCGCGAGCTCCCGGTATTTCTTTTGGAGCGCTCTTGCCTGCCTCCTGCGTGGGTTCGACAAGCGTTTCTCACCTGTGTGGTAGCGGAATAGGTCGCGGAGCATCAACACCTCGCGCCGTACATCACTAACCGGCAAGTCGAAGATTTCCGAAATTTTTTCGACGCTGTTCTCCGCCATTCCCCGGCAAGCATCGGCCTGTCGTGGTCCCAGACTTAGCGCCCGCGAGGGGGAATGATTGCGTTCACTCTGAGCGGATTGCTTCCCGACCGATTGCCCTTGTCCCGTCCACTTCACCAGCAGAGCCGGCCACGTTGGTCGGCACGAGAGGTAAGAGGAGGCCAAGATGGCCAATCGCGAGAGCACGAATACGACGATCGAAGACAAGACTTCAGACACCACTGGCGTACCCGCCGCCGCGATGCGTAGTGCGGTCTGGGAAGACGACGAGGCCTGGAACGTTTCGGCGGGGCTGATGGAGGATGGGCACTACCAGGCGGCCTGGGATGTTGCGCACGGACTTGTTCGCCGGAATCCGGGATTTCTTCCGGCGTACTTGATCATCGTTCGGTACTTCGTCGAGGCGGACAACTGTGACTTCGCCGATCACGCAAGAATCGCCCACAACATTCACGCCACCTTGCGGTCAGCGATGACCCATATCGACGACGGAGTCGAAACGGTGGTCCTGATGGAAAACGGAGTACCAGGCCGAACCCTCAACGTTCGAGACGAGCTGATCGCGCTGGCCAAGCAGTACGGCGTCCTCTCGCCGACGTAGTGCGGATGTCGATCACCTTACTGGATTGCCCAAGTCATGTTCGACGAAGCCCTCGAACACCTTGCTAAGCGCGTGGCCGAGCTGGTTGTGGAGCGCCTGCCCAGGGAGACCTCTGGGCGGGTGCCTCCCGACCCGCTGGAGATGCTCACGACCGGCGAGGTCGCGACTCTGCTGAAGGTGCATCAAGTGTCCCTGAAGCAGTGGCGGGGTCGGCGCGGGACCGGGCCGCCTTACGTCCGCATCGGTCGATCCATTCGGTACCGCCGTAGAGATGTTGAAGCTTGGATGGAAGAGATCAAGGACGAACGCCGAGAATAGTGCGTGGTCGGCGAATGCCGACAGCTTGGTCAGAGTCATACGGAACGCTGGACGTCTCGTATTGCCGATCCCTAACGGTGAGTAACGATTGCACTCACTGGCTCGCGTCGACGCAATGTCGACAGAAATCAACATCAAAGAGAATCAGGTGGGCGTGCAATGCGCGCACCGACGGGTCGCAGTAGCCACGCCCAGGGTGGGTGATCGACGATGGCGGTCCGGGCTTCGGAATATCGAGCGGAGCAGAAAGGCAATCCGAGATGCTGAAGCATCGACCAGTCCGGAGAGAACGCTGTTATGGCTTCCGAAATGACGAACGGCCGCGGGGGAGCGCCCGCGACCGCTCAAGATGGCGTCCGAAATGACGCTGCGAACGATACCCCTTCGTCTCCCACTAACAACCTTCCTGAAGAGATTGAGAAGGACCACCTCCGTGTCGAGCTGACTGACCTGTTGCAGGCGCAGGTAGACGACGAAGCGCCCGACCCGGCCCTGGTGCTGGTGGTCAAATATCGCGAGGCACCTGCCGGTTCGAAACGCACCCTTGGGTGCCGTAGATTTACGACTGCGGACGACGCGGTCGATTGGGTGCGCGAGCGTCACGCCGCGGCGGACTCATCGAATCCGCCGAGCTTTTATGCCGTCGCCAATGGTACCGGCTCCGAACCCAGAGTCTGGAACGCCGACAAGAGTAAGCGCGTGGTGTCGAAGGGCAGTGTCGGCAATCCGCCGGTGCAGGATCCGCGTCACGGCGAGATTCTCCGCCTGACGTGGATACTCATCGACATTGACCCTCTCGGAAATGAGGCCATGTCGCCCGCGTTGCGCAAGCTGGCCCGTCAGGCGATTCGTGACCTTCATTTGCCCCTGTGGCACGTGCTCGACTCTGGCCGCGGCGTCCAGGCGATGCTCCGACTCACAGAGCCGGCGCCGAATACGGTTTCGAACTTCCAGATGTACACGCGGGTAGGCAAGGCCATCCAGGCCCGCTTGAAGTCACTGCTCGAAGGCGCGCCCGTCGAGGTCGACTCGGTCCACAACGCCAACCGGCAGAGCCGGCTTGCGGGCACTATGAACTGGAAGACAAAGCGCTGGGCGACCTTCCTCGAGCGCCCTTGCAAGACCGCGGGCCTGCTGACCGAGTTGGCTGAGAAGTTCAGCATTCAGTCGTCGGAGCACGGCAGCAAGACGGTCGGGACTCGAGAAACGGGAAAAATCCTCTTCGACGAGAGGATTCAGGAGCTTCAGCTTGCGGGCGATTGGGAACCTAACGACTGGCAGCTTGAGCTAATCGAGCGGGTCAGAGATTCGGGCCCACCCGATCTGGACAGGCTCACCGAGAATGGCCGCAATTGGGTCGAACTCCACGAGTGGACCCAGGAGAAGGGAGCGATCGACAGGTCGCGGGAGGCCGAGTGGGTGGCCCAGCAATTGCTGGAGATGTGTGAGCCCATCGAGGGGATCATGGCTGCGCTCGAGGACAGCCCGCACTGCAACGAGCAGTCGGACCCCGAGCGGGCGCGCTGGCGCTGCCTCGGTGCCGCCGTACGGGCGTGCAGATGGGGGATCGGCGACGAGGAGCCAGGTGGGGAGGAACCTGCAGGGACGCCAGAGCGGAACCCGGCCGTCGATTCGGCTCCCGGCTCCATCCAGCTAAACGACTACGCCACCCATCTCGTAGTCGAGGCGCTGGAGAAGGTGCTCGCAGCGCGCGGGAACATCTATCGCCGGGGTGCCGAGCTCGCTCGCGTTCGCGAGTTGGAGGAGGCCGAGGCCGAATCCGACCGCTCGGGTGCGCAGCGCATCTACAGACACGCTGGCGTCTCCGAGATCGCGGTTGCAAACCCCGACTATCTCATGATCGAGCTTTCGCGTACCGGGACGAAGTTCTGGATGGCGACCAAGGAAGGTCCGAAGAAAGTCCCGGCAGCCAGGACTCGGCCGTATTGCGGCACTCTTGCCGCACTGGCGGACGAGACGAGGTTCCCGATTCTCCGGGGCGTCTCTACGACTCCGTCGCTGGATCGCGACGAGCCGGGATACGATCCTGAGACGGGGCTATTCCTTGCATACCCGGCGGACATGTATCCGTCGGTGGGGATGGAGCCGGGGAAGGACGCTGCCGCGGCGGCGCTCGAGCGCCTCGCGCATCCGCTCCGGGAGTTTCCCTTCGTCACGGAGGCCGACCGGTCGGTGGCGCTCGCGGCGACGCTCCTGGCGGTCGTGCGTGGCGAGCTGGGACCCTGTCCGCTCCATGGCTTCTCGGCGCCATCGCCGGGAAGCGGCAAGACACTCCTCACATCAATGGTCGGGGTGATCGGAGCAGGCGTGGAGCCCTCGGCGATCACCTTCACGCCCGACGCCGACGAGATGGAAAAGCGCCTGTCTTCGCTCTTGCGCACCGGTGATCAGGTGATTCTCATCGACAACGTGACGCACGCCATGCACGGGGCCTTCCTCTGCATGATGTTCACGATGGATCAGGTCCAGGCGCGAATCCTCGGCAAGTCAGAGCGGATGCTGCTACCGAGCCGCGTGACCGTGCTCGCGACGGGGAACAACTTGAGGTTCCAAGGCGACATGGTGCGTCGCCAGGTGACCTGCACGATCGACCCGCGTATTGAGAACCCGGAGAATCGATCTTTCTCCTTCAATCCTCTGATCGAGGTCAAGGAGCGGCGGGCTGAGGCCGTCGCGGACGTTCTGACCGTCCTGCGGGCCTACCGCGCGGCCGGGGGACCAGCGTCCGTCCGACCGCTAGGGTCCTTCGAGGACTACGACTTGATCCGGGGGGCGCTGGTCTGGCTCGACCGGACGGATCCCGTGGAGACGATGCCGAACGCGAAGGCCGACGACCCCGAGCTCGAGGAGCGCGGGCTGCTCTTTCGGGTACTGCTGGCTTTCGCTGAGGGGCGAGTCGGGGGTGCGCCGGACCGGCGTTTTCTGCTGCGTGACCTCGACGACAGCGCTCGTGCTGCGATCGACAACTGGTTCGGGAAGGGAGGAATCTCGCTCCGGAGGCTGGGCAATATCTTGAAGCATCACCGCGACCGACCTTTCGGCGGGGTCGTGCTGCGCTCCGAGACGAATCGGTCCAAGGAGACCCGCTGGTGGTTCGAGGTGGACGACATCGCGCGGCGGGCGCGGTGGTGGCGCGGCGAGGTTCCGAACTTCTAGAGCGGGGGGGGAGGCGATGCCCGGGGGGGGGGGAGGCAAGTTCCGGGTTTCCGGGTCTACCGGGTCCGTCCGCCTTCGCTCGTTCCCACGAGCCCCAAAAAAGTCGAGGGGGCAAGAAGAACTTGAATTTGAGAGCCTCGAACTTGCTCGGGGTGCACTAAGACCCGGTAGACCCGGAGACCCGGGAAATCCCCCCACGGGGCTACGCGCGGCTTCCCGCTGTGCGCCCCGACGAATCTGCACCCACACGGCTAGGCCCTATGCGCGGTGCGCCCGCGCGAGCCGCGCCGCTCGAGGCGTCCTCGCAGGCTACACCGACCCTGCCGCGCTCGGCGCACCGCCTGCCTGCCGGCCGGCCGCCCCGACCCCGATGGCATCCTCTGCGGCCTCGGAGGCCCCTGCGTGCCGCGCTCGCCTCCCTCCGGAACTCCATCGCCCATCGCGCGGCCACGGAATCTGCTGGTCCCACCTCGGCTTACTTGCGCCCCCGGCCAGCCAGCGGGGCCCAGGCGCCAAGGCTTGCTGCTGAGCGTTTCTCAGCGGGGCCGTAACAATATTCGACCCGCACCCGTCTACCCGATTCGCACGAAACCAGACGGCGCGCGCGATTCTCCATCTAAGCGTGCGGCGACTCCGAAGAGACCGCGACGGGAGGGCTGCTCGGTCATGAGTTCGAAACACCTCGCGCGCGTCGCCGCGTTCTTGCTCGGGTCAGCCTGTATCTCGTTGGTCGCCTCGTCGTGTTCAAGCGATGGCGTCGCGTCGATCGAGTCCCGCGACCCGGGGATGATCGACCCGCAGCCTGATCTGGTAGGCCCACCTCGCTGGGCATCCCCGGGCGAACGCCGACGTGAAGCTGAGTCAGATACCGATACGCTCAACCCCCGACTAAGCGCGTTTCGGAAAGAATCGCCGCTGAAGTACGGGTATCCGGGAAGCCCTCGGCTCGCGCGCTTTCTCTTCTACTTCACCGAGACGCCCGGGACGAGCGTCGAAGAGAGCGTCGCGGAGACCTTCAATCTTCCGGCGGAAGCGGCCCGCCTCGCGGTTCGGGCCACATTCGCGCAGACGGCCGCCTGGAAAGATTCCGTGCTCGAAGGATCTGTCAGCACACACTACGCCGAAGCGGAGCGGCACTACTGGGAGGCGATCGAGCTCGCTCCCCGCGAGTGGGTTCTCTATGAGTCGCTCGGAAAGCTCTACTCCGCGAGCCCCCAGCGCTGCGACATGGACGGCATCGAGCGCCTTGGCGAACGGTGGGGCGACCGCCGTGAAGCGCTGCTGCGACTCGCGCCGATCGTGATTGGCAGCGATGAGTGCGAAGACCTCTACCATGCTCTGCTGCCCGACTACCCCGAGGATATTCAGGTACTCGGACTCCTCGCGCGCCGATTCGACAGCAATTGGCACGCGGCAGCCTTCGGAATTGCCGTCCGTCAGGTCGCGCTCGAGCTGGCCTCGGAGCACGCCACCTCAGCTGCGCTACGGCTCACGATCGATCGAGGGCTGATTCACGCATTGCTCAGCTCGGGGCAAGGCAGCGAGGCGCTCGCGTTGTGGGAGAGCCGCTCTGAGGACGATCGGAACCGGATGCTCGGGTCGCCGAATGCGTTCGAGCGAGTGTTTCCTAGCGGCTTTCGTGGGATAGACGGGCGGATCGACGAGGCATTGGCTCTCGAGCTTGCCGCGGCCTATTTGGTCGCGGGACGGACTGATCGCGCACTTTCACTGATGCCGTCGCCGCCGAAGCTTCCGTCTCCGTCCGCCGACAAGAGCCTCTTGTACCGTCACAGCACCCCACACGCCTGCTACCGCCTCCTTGCGGTTGCCCTCGGCGAGCAGGTTGACGATTCGTTCGAATTCCTACTCGAGCTGGCTGGCGGCGGAGAGATGTTCAGCGACACCGTCGAGACCTGCCATCACAACGACACCTGGATTCAGCTCAGCCGACAGATCGCGAGAGAGGCCGGCTACCCACGCTTCGAAGCCGCGTTCAAGGAAGACGAGGTCAACCCGTTTGAGACGTCCTCATTCGAGTACTTCGAGCAGCACGACAAGAAATTCCTAAGCGGGGCGTCAACGCGGCTTCGCGAGCACTACAACGGAATACGAAGCAGGTTCGAGATCGCGGATGCGCCAGACCGATCTGCGGATCTCCCGGCTCAGACACAGCGAGCAGTCGACGCACGCTTCGAATCGCCGTTCACTGAGAGTTCCGCTTCCGACGCTGCGTCGACGAATCGACCATCGACACCGCTATTGCAATGGATTGCGAACGCGGCGCGTTCCGATACGAATTCGTCTGGCGACGTTGTCCGCACTGATCGCCGCGGCGATCTCGTAGCTCGCGTGCATCTCAATCAAGACGTCGACCCGATGGGCGAAGTCGGAGGCGGGGGGTATTGGCTCAGCTTCTCACCAGACGGAGGCAAGCGCTGGACCCGGAGATTCTACACGGGGCTCCGCGCTCACTTTCCGTATGTCGTGGAATCCGAGAGTGAGATACCGATTCTCGCAGGAGAGATGGTGCAGCTCGCCGTCGAGATCGAGGAGATCGATACATCGACGATCAGCTTCCCGCCGATCGGCCTTGGCTCAAAGCGACGGGAGGCGGGGCGCCTACTCACCGTTTCGCTGGAGGCTCTTGCCAAAGACAGCGACACTGATGGCCTCACGGACCTTCTCGAGAGAGCCCTTCTTCTTGATCCGGCCAGCTCGGACTCCGACGGGGACGGTCTTCCCGACGCTTTCGACGCGCTGCCCCGGACGCCGTATCGATTGGAGGCCGACTCTGCGCGAGCTGATGCGCTCAAGGCGGCAATCCCCCATCTCTTCGGGTCCGGGCTTCACGCGCGTGTGGTCGCTCCGGTTAGCGCTGCTGACTTCGACGACGCTCACATCGAGCGAGCCCTAGGCTCTCCCGTTGGGGAGGGATCCGAGAGGACTCTCTTCGTCGTAGGCGACAACGTCGACTTCTCGGCGATTTCAGTCGCCGCGCGCGTAGTCGTACTGTCTCCAGAGGAGTCAGCTGCAATCGACGAGCACACAGGCGTCTTCTATCCGATATCGATCGGGCTGTTCATTCTCGATCACGACGAACGCCGCGGTTACCTCGGATGGGGCGGAGGGTGGACAGGTGGCGCGCTCGGCTTCAAGCGGATATTCGGGCGCTGGACCGTGGAGGTTCTCTCACATTGGATGACCTGACCTCTGGGCCTAGGTACGGCAACTTGTACCCGGTTGGCTGGGCGCCGCTCGGCGTTTTCGCTGCGCCGAATAGCGCTCCGTAGTCGGGAGGCGAAGACTCGATGGTTCACGGGCTGAGATTGAGAGCAACCGCCTTCTCTCCCGCGATGCTCGTCTCGTTGTCCTTGAGTCTCCTACTGGCCGTGCTGGGCGCGTGCTCTCGCTCGACCCCGGGTGATTCCACCAATCGCTGGGTGGTCGCGCCCGAAGGTTTGCCCCACGTCGAGAGGGTCGTCCTGCGAGGCCGGCTTCTGGACTCTGAAGGCGAGGCGATTGCCGGCGCCGCGATCCGGTACGTACCAGATGCCGCCACGCTCAAGGCCGTCGTGGGCGCGCTACCCGAACGAGACGGCGAGTTTGCGGTTGCCTTCCCCGGCTTCTCGATCGACGAAGCTCCAGCGGTCGTGACGGGACCCGACGGACGATTCGAGCTCCAGACGTGGCGATCGATGGACCGCAGTGAGGAGAACTGGAATTCGAACCTCGTGTGGCCGGCCGGCGGTCTCGTGGTGACCGCGCCGGGGTACGCGGTGCGGCTTCTCACGCACCATTGGACAGATCCGCCCGAGAGGGACTTTGGCGAGGTTCTACTCATGGCCGAGTTGGCGGTTGACGGCGTCGTCGTGGACGAGAGCGGCCGGCCCATTGCTGGCGCACGTATCCGAGTAGAGCATTCCGGCACTTGGGACGAGGTGTGGCGCACCTTTGATATTGCGGACGTGTACCGGCTCGGGCTCACGGACAAGACCCAGACTGACCCCGATGGACGTTTCCGGCTCGGCGGTTTGAGCACCGGAGGTCATCACTTCTCGATCAAGCGCGACGGATTCGGGACGGCGGTGTCCTGGATCGCGGGAGCGAGCGGGATGACTGTCGGCGTGGGCGAGGTCCCATTGACTAGGGTCGAGGGGATCTGCGGCGTCGTACGCGATGAGGGCGGAGCCGCGGTGCCGGGAGCCAGCATCTGGCTTGCGGACGCCTATTTCGACCGTGGGATCACGCCGGGTTTTCTGGCTGGTCCTCCGCTTCGAGAGGGCGAATCGGGTTGGACTGATCCGCTCGTCCGGGCTCTGCGCGATCGAAAGGTACCGGGGGCCACTTCGGACCGAAACGGGGAGTTCTGCGCCTTCGGACCCGGCGGCCCGTCGTATGACCTCTACGCGGTCGCCGATGGGTTTGAGCTCTCACGGGTCGAGGACGTTGGCGACGGCCGGCGTGACGTGGGCGTCGCGCTCGCAACGAGGACGACGCCCGTCGCGCCGGATCCCCTGGCATGGCCTAGGCAGGATGAAGGAGTCGCCGAGCTTCAAGTTGCGGTCAGAGACGCGCACGGACACCCCGTGCCAGGGGCGGCGGTCTTTGGCGCTCGGTGGTCTTTCGAAGAGGGCGAGCCGATTGGGGAGACGAACGGCGACGGCATGCTGCTCACTAAAGTGTCACCAGCGAAGACGACGGTCGTTTACGCGCGACGCGGTACGCGGTGGAGTACCCGGGCGATGATCGACTGGCGATCCCAGTCACGCCTGGAAGCGGCGCTGACTGTGGTCGAGACCGGTGGAATCGAGGGCCTCGCGCTCGACGAGAACGGCCATGCGGATCCGTACGCGTGGCTTTCGCTCACTCCGCTGGACATCCCGAATGATCTGCATCCCGATCGGCCGGACGAGCGGGCGGACGCTGAGGGGCGGTTCAAGTTCTCTGAGCTTCTCCCAGGACGGTACGAGGTCACCTCTCATTTCCGCTTCGAGGGATGGCAGGGCACCGAGGTCGTAGTAGCGGCCGGCCGGTCGGCCGAAGCCGTCGTCACGACCGAACGCTCATCACCAAGACTACGTGGCCTTGTCACGTCGGGAGGTCGCCCCGTTGTTTGGGCGAAGATCGAGGGCCGCATCAACGATCCCGAGCGGTTCGGGTACTACATGTCGTACTCGCTTCGCGACGGAAAGTACGACGCCTGGGTGGACCGAGTCGGAGACTATGACCTGGCGGTCGAGACAACGGGCGGCGGTCGTTCGAAGCCCATCCGCGTATCGATCGGCGAGGGCGAGGTTGCAACGGCCGATTTTCGTCTGCCGACCGGCGGGATCGGTGGCACAGTCGTCACGCGCGTGGATGGTTCGCCGGTCGGTGGGATCATCGTCGCGCTATTCGACAAGGGAAACGACTTCGTCGCGCGCGCGAGCGACTTCACTGATGCTGAAGGGCGATTCACATTCTCCGAACTCGACGACGGCGAGTACGTCGTGCGGACAACGAGGGTGGTTTCGTATTGGCCGGACTACGCGGGACAGAGCTTCTCGCTGTCATCGATGTCTGTTGCCGTTCACGATGGTGCGATAGCGGAGATCACGTTCCGAGAGGAAGCTTCGGCGTCTATCGTTGGATCCGTCCGCACGTCCAGCGGCATGCCCGCGCGGGACGGGACCGAGATCTGCGCCGTTCGCATCGACGTCGATCCGCCGGAGCCTCCGGTTCCGGACGACTGTGTTGCACGGTCCTACAGCCGCTCTGGCAGATTCGTCATTGAGGCGCTGAATCGCGCCACACACCGGGTGGCCGCGGAGGCCGCAAGTCCGAGCGTTGTTCGGGAGCGCGGAGTCGTCGTCGATCTTTCGGCACACGGTCGTGCTGACGCTGATGTGGTCGTCCGGGGTGCAAGGCGGCCAAGAGATCCCGCCACTGAGACGGCTCCGGGCGCCCAGTGACGGTCGGGAGGCGCGGAGGGTAGGGCTTGACCTATCCCCGACGGCGATCGTTCCGCCGCTTGAGGACTCTGAGGTGAGCGATCCTCGCCTTCGCGTGCGGAGTCTCGCCCATTGGGACGGACTTCGGCGGATCTTGACACTCTGATGCAGGTCCCTGCCCACCGGCCTCCACTCGCCATCGCGCTGTCTCGGTCTTTCGTGCGTCCCTGGGCACTTGCGTCCGTGGAACACCAGCTCCTGACGCTGCTCGGCACTGTCAACAGATAGAGAACTAGCATGTACCTGCCCCGCGAGGGGCAACGAAGCCACAGCAGCAGCCGAGGGTGGTCAGGCTCGTCGAGCCCCCGCGACCATCGGGGATATAGGCCATGATGTCCGCAGCCTTCGCCCGCACATGCCCGCGCCAAGGCCACATCGCGGCGACGCGAGGGCTCTGCGCTCATGCGTCAGTGGCGGCGCCGATGCGAGAGCAGCGCCCAGAGACGCGCTCGGTACCGAGCCGAGCCCCTCGAACCGGGACACGTATACCCCATGAATTTTCGGGCGCGAAGCGACTGGGCTAGCCGGAGGCGCCGGCTTTTCGGGCCTTCCATGGCACGCGCGTCGACGCCTTGCTTCCGCAGGTCGGACACCGCCAGCCGCCGGCCTTGATGGCACTGCCTGCCCAGATCACGAGCCACAGGCCTGCGGTCAGGACTGTCAGGATCAGGTGCAGGATGTGATTCGTGCCCGCGCGGCGCACCATGACGCGCTTCTCGCAGTAGCCGCAGTAGCCGCCGGTCTCGTCGTAGCTGGCCACCCCACCTACCTCCGATGAGCCTGGCTGCGCGAAGGGCGGGCCACGCGCCCGGCGACCTCCCAGCAGAGGGTGCGCGCGACGACGTACGGGTACTGCGTCATGGTCAACTTGGCCTGGACCAACGCGGCCCATCGGCCCTGTGCGCTTTCTATGGCGGCTCTGACTGCGTCGCGCTCGCTCGCTCGTGGCGTCACCGGGATCAGGCCGAAGACTGCGGTCTCGCACTTCTCCCCGGAGACCTCAGGACCCATTTCCCAGCCGACCAGCGATCTCTCCGACTGAATCGCTTCCGCGATCGATTGGCCTGGCGCAATCTTGGCAATCTCCATGGGACCGGTAACGCAGCCCAGAGTCACGAATCCAACAGCTGCGGCGACTGTTGCGCGGATCTTCACGACTAAACCCTCCCAATGAGCGCGAATCGCGCCCTGTCAGCGTCGAGGGAATGATCGGATTTGCAGACAACTGTCTGTAGTACAATTGTCGGCGGCCCGGAACGCTTTGAGCAATGTCCTCAGGGCGGCTACAGAAGCGATTTGGCGTGGTGATTAGGCGGCGACGAGAGGTCGCTGGACTCAGCCAAGAGGGGCTCGCAGACGCGGCGGGGCTCCACCGCACGTACATCAGCCTGCTGGAGCGCGGGCAGCGGAATCCCTCGCTGGAGGTGATCGCGGCGCTGGCGGAGGGGCTCGAAACCACGATGGCGTCGCTGGTGAGCGAGGTGGAGTAGGGCGCATCAGTTGTACCGGCTGAGGCGGTGGAGGACGTGATTCCTCGGAAGGCGCCAGCTCTCGTGGACCATGAGAGGCAAAGCTACCTCGGCAGGAGCCGGTTCTCGGCTGCCTTGTCGGGGCGCCCATCTGGGGCCGCTGTGACCGACGTCGTCATACCCCGCTGGTAGATGTTGGAACCAGATGGGGACGGGGCACTCTCCGTGTCAGCGGACCGGCTGTGCGCCCTTGGATCGAAGCAGCTCTCCCGGGGAGCCGGCTCACGAGATACGGCGTTCTATTTGTCGCAACTCTCACGCTAAGTGCTTGCCATTGCGTAGAAAATCTATCGCGGGTAGGATACGCAAACCCCCCGTAGAGCAATCGTGAGCAAGGCCCAGTCATGCAGCTTGAGGCGGGAACGGTCGCCAGCCTTCGACGTGCGCTCGGCACTACTGCCTACACCTCCGGCAGCACGCACAACTTCTACCACTACCCGGCCCGCTTCCACCCCGAAGTAGCGCGAGAGGTCATCTCGACGTTTTCGCGCCGTGGAAGCTGGATCCTGGATCCGTTCATGGGTGGCGGCACAAGTGTCGTCGAAGGACTGGCTCTCGGCCGTCGCGTCGTCGGCGTCGACATCAACTCTCTGGCCCACTTCGTGGCCGACGTACGCACTCGTCCTCTGTCAGAAGCTGACGCAGAGGCGATCCGTGATTGGGCGCACGAAGCTGCGGAGACGCTGACCGATTCTGATTTGTCTTGGGTAGAACGGCTCGATGCTCGCAACCTTCCGCGCGCGACAGAGCTCTTCATCTCCGGCGCGCTCGCGCTTGCCGAGGACATGCTCCCGCGTCGAACAGAATTCGCTCGAGCCGTACTCCTCCGTCTGGGGCAGTGGGCCCTCGACTGCCGCGATTTTCAGGCTCCGAGGCGGTCTCAGCTCGCCGAACGCCTTCCGATGTATGCCGAAGAAATGCTCCAGGGCATGCAGAACCTCGTCGAGTCTTGCCGGGATTCCGGTGTTGCGAAGAACCAGATCACTTCCCGAAGAGTGTTGCTGAACCGAAGCGCCGTCGACCTTCACCGCGACGATCGCGTCGCGGAAATTCGAGGCAAACCGCGGCTTGTCTTCACCTCTCCTCCGTATCCTGCTGTCCACGTGCTCTACCATCGATGGCAATACCGCGGGCGGAAGGAAACGGATGCGCCCTATCGAATCGCGAACGTCACCGACGGATCGGGAACCTCGTACTACTGCGGTGGCAGCCGAACCCCAACTGGACTCCGCAACTACTTCTCCATGATCGCGGACGCCTTCTCCTCGGTCGCGCGCGTGATGCATCGCGACGGGCTAGTCGTTCAGATCGTCGGCTTCTCTGATATCCAGATGCAGCTGCCCCGCTACATCTCGGCTATGGACGATGCCGGCTTCGAAGAGGTCCGCCCGAACGGACCGGGATCCCACCGCCTGCGCCGCCGCGTCGCGAATCGCAAGTGGTACGCGAAGCTCCAGGGCAACGTCGACGCCTCGACGGAACTGCTGCTTCTGCACCGACTTCGCCGCTAGGCCCATCTCGCGCGATGTGGATGAGGGTGTGCGAGGCGTGGCCGCGCGCGTCGATTCCCCTAGGGGATTTCGCGCCCCCATAAAATACAGGGGAGCTCTTGACTCCCTGTATCGTGCCTCTACTCTACGAGCATGACGACAGTACAGACAGCTCGGGGGATCGTGGCCGATGCCGAGAAGGCGTTGCGCGATCTCATTCAGCAACAGATCGACGAGCACCGGTACACGGAACTCCCGGAGCTGGCACGCCTCGCAGACGGGGTGGCCCGGCTCCTCCGCGGCGATGCCCCGGCAGTCCAGTCCGAGCCGCGCGTCGCAGTGGAGCGGGCACCCGGCGCCGCGCAGCCAGCGAAGCGAACCGCCACGAAGCGGCATTCGGCCAAGGCAGCGAAGAAGGCGGACTACCCGAAGTTCACTCGCGATGGCGACAGGCTGATCAAGATCGGCTGGTCGAAGAAGGCCCGCGAGGAGTACGAACACCGGACGCCGCGCGACGCTGCACGGGCGTTCTGGCGGCACCTCGCAACAAGCACCACGAGCGGAAAGCTGTTCACTATTGAAGAGCTGCTGCCGGTGCCGGACGCCTCGGGCGGCGACGTGCCCGGTTACCAGGTCTACATGACTCTCGCCTGGCTTCGGAAGGCGGGGCTCATCGAGAAGCGTGGTCGAGAGGGCTACCTCGTGACTGCTCCCGACCTGAGCGACCAGAAGTTCGACGCGCTGTGGGATGAAATCCCTGCGCGAGTTGAGGGGAAGCAGTAATGGCTATTCGAACCGCAGACGAGCTCTTCAGCAGACTCTCCAAGGCGCGCGAGGTCAGCGAGGTCGAGGTGATCCTCAAGGAGATCGGCGATTCGGGGACCGTCGGTCTCAACGAGACGTTCGGACCTCTCGGGTGCAAGTGGGTGCCGTACGGGGCAACCGACTCGAACGCATCCACGATCGGTCTCGGGTCGAAGCCCGGACGCAGCCTCACCGAGCGGATTACGAACGCGATGGACGCGGTTCTGGAATTGAAGCATCACGAATCGGGCAGTTCGAGCCCGTCGCGACCGTTCGAGGCGGCTGCCGATTGGTTTGGCCGGCCGGCCTCGGGCGCTCGGGAGGGCTTGTTCCAGGTCGAATCGAAGGAAGGCGATCTCAGCCGGCACATCGGGGTGATCCTCTCGGACAGCGGCGTCGCCGGCTCGCCTACGATCGACGTCGTGGATGACGGGATCGGGCTCACTGCCGACGAGATGCCGTCGACCATCCTCAGTCTCCAGAAGGGCAACAAGATCAAGAAGCCGTACCTGATTGGCGCCTTCGGCCAGGGGGGCGCCTCCACCCTCGCTTTCTGCAAGTACGCTGTCTTCTTCTCGCGAGACCACGAATCACCCGATCGCGTCGCCTTTACGATCGCCAGGCTGATGGACCCGGGGGAGGAATACGATCTCGACGTTTACGTGTACCTCACCATTCACGGGAAGGTCCCCAGTATTGATGCGCCGAGCGGCGACCTCAGCCTTTATGACGACGCCGGGCTCAAGCGTCCGCCGCGTCTACAGCACGGGACGATCGTGCGTCATATCGCTTACGAGCTCCCCAGTCTCGACAAGACGCTTCAAGCGTCCCCTGGCAATCTGTATCACTACCTACACCTGTCCCTCTTCGATTCGCTGCTTCCCTTCCGTGTGATGGACATCCGGGAAGGCCGAACCAAGGACGAGCGGGTGGGTGGTAGCCGCAACCGGCTCATGAAGTACGTGGACAAGTCGGACGGATCCGAAGAGGAAGACGACAGCCGCATCTCCGTGATTCATCACAACGAGATGGAGTACATCGTCCCCCTGGCCAGCAAGGAGCCCTCCATCGGCGTCGAGTACTGGGTCCTCGAGGCGAAGCGGAAGAATAAGGGCGAGCTGAAGCTGCGGTCCAGCTCGAGCGATCTGTTCGTCAATCGGGCAAAGCCCATCGTGGCAACGGTGAACGGCCAAAATCAAGGCGAGCTGCCGGCGAAGTTCATCAAGGATCTCGGTCTGGGCATGGTGTCGAAGCACATTGTCATCCATCTCGATGCCAGTCGTACCTGCCGAGCCACGCGACGCGAACTCTTCTCGACGACCCGCGAGGATTTCAAGGAGAGAGGCGAGCTGAAGAACCTCGAGGACACGCTCGCCAAGATCCTGAGCGACGACCCTCGCCTGGCAGAGATCGAAGAACAGCTCACGAATCGGTTCGTTGATCGCGAGTCGAAGGAGACCAACAAGAAGGTCAAGCGCCAGATCACCAGTCTGCTTCGTGACGCGGGCTTCACTCGGACCGTGGAGGGTGAAGGCAGCGAAGGATCCACGGTCGTCACGGATGGTAGCGGTGGCGGAGGATCGGGCTCCGACGAGCCCACGAGGCCCAGGCCCCGAACGCCGCGCCGGCCCATTACGCCGCTCCCGACGTTGCCGTTTCCCGACGTCACGAAGTGGGATATCGCCGCACCGAAGGACAAGGTCCGTTTGCCGCTCAATGGCCGGGCCCTTCTCCGCATCGAGACCGACGCTGATTGGAAATTCGACCAGAAGAAGTTGATCAGCCTCGAGTTCGATCCCGCGCGGGTCGAGGTCGCGTCAGTCTCCCAGCTCAAAGGCGGCCGAAAGCAGTGGCGCCTGCGTCCAGTTGCGGACTCGAAGGTGGGCGATGTTGGCACCGTTACTGCCGTACTCCGCACGCCGAACGGCGGCGAGCTACGAACGGCGATCCAGTACGAGATCCTACCGCCGCGCACCGCCGGCGATAAGGCGAGTCGCGGCCTCATTCCCGACTTCGATGTCCTCGCGATAAGCCCTGACAGCGACGACGACATCGAGACGTGGAACGAATTGTGGCCTCAGCACGAAGACGCCTCCCGTGAGAAGAAATCGGAGGTCGCATACAAGGTCCTGAAAGCGAAGGACAAGACCATCGTCTACTACTCGACGGCCTACGAACCATACCAGCATGCCGTCGAGCGGATTAAGTCGAAGTCGAAGGCCGCTGCCGAGCTGTTCGAGGAGAACTACCAGGTCTGGATCGGATATCACGCGATCCTGCAGCTGAAAGACGACCAAGCGGCGGACGACGCGGAAGCTGAGAAACTCGAAGCCGAACGGTGTCGTGTCGCCCAGGTGCAGGTGCGGGTGGCTAGTCAGCTGGCGGAGCTTCAGCGAAAGGTTGCGCGCGCGGACGACTGATCGGAAACGCGAAGGGCCGCGTTCTGCCGACGATCTAGAAGGCCATCCGGCCTTGTCGAGCACCGTCACAAATGAGGAATTCTGAATGGCTACGCCCGATCCCGATCCCGATGCTGAGATGCGAGAAGAGGCGAGAGCTTCTCTGATCCGAATTCAGCAATTCGATCCCGAATCGCTGCCCCGGGAGAATGTGCTCGGCAGCAGTTTTCATTTCCGAGACGCGGTTGCGCCAGCAAGACGCCTCATCGAACTATACGAGCGCCTTGCGCCGTCCGCGTTGGACGATCTTCCTCTGCAACAGCTTCAGCAGATTCGAGATCAAGCGAATCAGGACTACCAAAGGATCGACGAAATCCTCGAGTTTGATCCCAAGGAAGCGAATGCCACCGCGCTCCACCAACAGTGCGTCAACAATCTGATAGGCGCGTATCAGCCGACGTTCGCGCTGCTTCATCCATTCATCTCATACTCACTTCACAAGACGGCTGACTTTAATCGACTGGAAGGCGAGGCCCGCGCGACCCTTCAGGCCATCAGAGACCAAGCAGATGAGATCACGCAGGCCCTTGAGAAGGACAAGGTAGCGGCAGAGCAAGTACTTCAAGATGTGCGCAAGGTCGCGGCGGAGCGCGGCGTGACGCAGCAAGCCATCTATTTTCAAGAGTCGGCAGACAAGCACGACGAAAGATCCGACGAATGGCAAACGCGGACCGTTAGGGTCGCGATGGGTCTCGGTCTGTACGCATTCGCGACCCTCTTCTTCCATAAATGGGAGTGGCTCGCGCCGACGGATACCTATCAGGCAATCCAGATGGCCGTAAGCAAGATCCTCGTCTTCGCAACGATTTCCTACATGCTTTACCTGTGCGCGAAGAACATGCTGTCCCACAAGCACAACGCCATCGTCGACCGCCACAGGCAGAACGCGCTCATGACCTACAAGGCAATCGTGGAGGCGGCCGGCGAGACTCCCAATCGCGAAGTCATTCTTGTTCAAGCCGCCGCCTGCATTTTTGGACCGCAAGGAACCGGGTACGCTCAAGACTCCGCGCCCCCACCTCCAGGAGCGCATTCGGTGGTTGAATTCTTGTCGCAACCGCTGAGGGGAGGGGGCGACTAGAAGGAGCAGCCCTTTGGCTATCCAGTTTTCAGTCGAGTCGATTTACCAGGCGCTTGGTGAGTACATGGTCTGCTTCCAGTGGCTCGAGAACCAAATTTCTCAGTTGGCCATCCAGGTTCTCGATCCGGAGCACACCGGGAGGGCAGATGCTTTCGTAATCGGCCGATCCTTCCGCGATCTTGTCCGCTCGACTGATCTCGCGTTCGCGCGGCATGTAGACCTAGTCGACGTAGACAATGCATCAGAGCACAAGGCCAAGTTTCATGCCCTTATGAAGCGGTGTGAGGCCGTGAGTCAATCACGAAACCGACTCGTCCACTCGACATATCTTCACGTTGAAGCGGGAGGAGAGCTCCAAACGATCCTGCGGTCAAAGCCGGGAGTCAGGACCGGCGGAGCCCAGGGTCCTCGCGTCGAGTTCGACAGGGCAGAGCTGTCCGAAAGCTCATTTCAAGAGCACATTCGCGGAGCAGCGGACTGTGGCTTTGAGGTAGGTCAAGCACGCGTCCAGATCGTGCATTGGCTCGGCCGCGCCTAGCGACTGCAGGCGGCGTGCCGCTCGGTGTGGCTGTAGAGGGACGAAACTACCTGTTGATAATTAGAGCCTGATAGTGACTACGCGGCGGAGAACAGGAACGGGAACTCAGAGGCGCAGTTCGCGCGAATGCGGGAATAGAGAGCGGCTGCGTCTTGTCCTTCGTCGTGGGTTGCAAGTGTGAGGTAGTAGTTCTCTCCCTCATGCTTGCCGAAGATGATCCACTCGCCCGTCGCACCCTTTCTTACGCGGTCTTCCCAGCCCCCAATAACCATCCTCTGCGTCAGCGCCCCGATCCAGTGATCAGGGTCGTCACCGTGCTCGCTCGCAACGTCTGCCAACAGATTGTCTAAGGCTTGATTGCCGCCTTGGCCGAGACCCCATCGGTCCCCGAGATTGCGGAGCATGTGCCGAGCTGCGGCATAGTGCTTGTGGTAGAGCGAGTCCATCGGACTTCTGAGGAAACGGCTGGCCGGCTTCGTAAGCGTAGGCCGAGAGGGGTTCTCGAGGTGTTCGATCTCGTCGAGAACGGGGAAGTAGTCGAGCTGATTCTCGCGGTTGAAGACTAGATGGATTGCGAGGTAGGTGCTGATGCGCGGCGCCACAGGGCGCCCCCGCATGGCGTCCATCTTCAGGGCCGCAACCTGCTCTGGCGAGAGTTCGAGGGTCTTGTTCTGAGGTTCAGTCACGCCTCTGCCGGATTGCCAGTTGGCAACCTGACCCTCCGCTTCCTGTCTCTCGGGGTCGGCGCCAGGTCGCCCAATCGCGCAGCGTAGCCCGTGCCTTCCGGCGGGCGGTGTCGGAGCATGTCTGACGACGAACTGCCCGGGCTAGCCTAGGCCCGGTCCCCGCCGGTAGGTCACCTGCAAAAGGCCTGGACGTGGGCGGAGCTCGGGCAGGCGAGGCAGCAGTCCGGCATCCATCCTCATTCCCTTCCTCGGCCACTCTGGGCCTCGCCGCCACACCTGGGCCGCTTGCCATTTCCTTTTGGATCCCGAATGGTTACGATTCGGCGGGCCCGTAGCTCAGTTGGTAGAGCAGGAGACTTTTAATCTCACGGTCCAGGGTTCGAGTCCCTGCGGGCTCACCACTCAGATTCAACCGATTGTCCGCAATCCTCTTGATCTGAGCGGTCGTTTCGTTCCTCGACGGACGATCGTCCAGTCGGAGAGGCGCCGCCGAGCCGTGCGGCCTGGCGAGGAAGCGCGCTGGGACGTACGAGCGACATCGCGTTCGCAGAACGCTGCGGCTCCCCACCGGGGGCGTGGCAGCAACTCGTCCAACGTGCTGAAACGGTTGGTTTTTCGCCACATGGATCCGCGACGCTGAGATTCAGGTTGTTTGCGTCTTCGCGAGCCCGCTAAAGTCCGGGTGCGGGTAACCGATGGTTACTTCTGGTTACTTCCAGCCGACGCGGAGATCCAAAGCCATGGCTTCGAAGCCCGTCAAGATCTCAGAGGAGTTCGTCGCCGTCGCGCAGACGGAGAGCGTGGTGATGAACCGCTCGATCGGCGGACAGGTGGAGTACTGGGCAAAGCTCGGTCGACAGGTCGAGCGGTCCGGAGTGATCCGGACCGACGTGATTCGCGCGCTGATGACCGGAGAGGGGAGTGTCCAGACGCTGACCGCCGCCGAGGACGAGGCGTATCTCGATGCGCTCTCGACGCGTCTCGAGGCGCTCGATGGATCCGACACGAGGATCCTGGACGACCTGCGGTCCCGAGGCCGGTCGATCGTCTCGACGGACGACGACGGCACGCTCGAAGTCGAGAAGTCCTGATCGGCGTCCGACTTCAGGCTCACGGGCTGTCTCGCCACTCCGCGAGCGACGCCGCGTAGGCTTCGCGCACCCAGCCGGGCACGCGCTCCCGCGGCGGGCGGACGATTCGTCCATGCCGTAGCCGCATCACGAACCTGTGGGTCGACCGACCGCCGTCGCCCGAGTTGTCGAAGACGTAGGTCGTCTCCGCGAGGTCTGCGGCTTGCGGGATCAAGCGCTGACAGCGGTCGAAGCGAGCCGCGACCCTGTCCGCCGGCACGTCGTGTCCACCGTCCTCGACGCGTGTCGCGACACGTGCGTTGGCGAGTTCGGCATTGTCCAGTCCGACGTGGTACAGGAGGACGCGATACCCGCGCGCTTGCGCCTCTCGAACCAGGTCCAGCTTCGACGCGTGAGAGAATACGGTCTCCGTCACGAACGAGAGCCGCTGGTCCATGAGCGCCGCGCGGCGTTCGACGGCCAGGCGCGCGGCTTCCTCGTTGTGTTCCGCTTCGGCGCCCGGCCAGCGATCTCGCGCGATCTCGTCGGCATTGACGAACTCGGCACCGGGGGTGATCTCGCGCAGATGATAGGCGTAGAAGGACGTCTTGCCGGCTCCGTTGACGCCCGCGATGAGGTGAAGTGTGGGCCTTTCAGGCATCGTGATTGATCGAGCTTTCTTGGGCCCCGAACGTCTTCAGGACCCGGTCAGCGTGGCGTCGAAGCAGTCGGGACGGGTCTCCTGTGCTTTTCGCCATATCCGCGCATTCAGGCTTGCCGCCCTATGTCGTCTGTCGGAGAAGAGGCACGACGCGTTCCGTCAGCTCTTCCAGAGAGCCGAGGCGGGACAACTCCAGCCGGGTCGGCTCACCGGCTTCGATCGGGGAGCGCCTGAACGACCGGACGAGGTCTCGTCCGCGGATGAGTTCAACCTCGTGTTCGACAGCGCTCTTCTTGAGCAGACGCGACGCGCGGCCGTTCGTCGCCACGACCAGCGAGTACGAGCGACTGTGACCATCCGGGATGTAGGTCGAGAGGTAGTGACTCGCGCCGTTCCTGACTTGATCGACCGCGTCATCCGGGATTCTCCGATCGGGTTCTCCCACGTGCTTGGCCTGAATGAACGAGATCCGTCCGTTCTTTACCGCAAGGACATCGATACCTCCGTCACCGGAGTAGGGCGTCAGGACGACTTCGTGTCCCTGCGCGCGATACCACGCCGCGACGAAGGCTTCGAATCGATCTGGCGACATGTCCGATCGCTGACTCGACGAATCGATCGGAAGTGACTCGACCGCAGGTCCCCCGAAGTCCTCGTCGAGCACTCGGCCGATCAGTCCGGCCGCTGCATCCGATTCGTCGAGGGAGGGCACGAGCGGCGTGTCCCACAACGCCGGCGCAGCCTCGAACTCGGTCACGAAGTGGTACTCCCGGAGACTGATTCCACCCCGAGCCCCGCTCGCTACGCCGTCCCCAGATTCCGCGACGGCGTCCACGGCAGATCCAGCGTACTCACCATCCCCGCATTCATCCCCACGATCTGCGGGATCGCGTTGATCACCCGGTTGGCCGTCGCCTGGACGCCGCCCGTGTTGTGGTCGCCGTCCTCGCCCTTCGTGAAGCACTCGAGCTGGACGTCCGGGTTGCCCTTCACGATCGCGCGATGGACGCCGCTTCGGCCTTCCGGCGCCTTGGGCCACTGCGGGGCCTGGTCGAGGCCGAGGCGGTTCACGTGCTCGGCCACGATCAGGGGCCGGCCGTCGACGATCCCCTGGAGCTCGAAGCGGACGGCGCCGCACTGGCCGGCTTCGACCGCCATCATCGGGCACTCGAAGTCTTCCTTCGCGAAGTCGCGTTCGTAGACTTCGCGGATTTCTTCGAGCTCGACGCCGAGGGCGTCCGCCATCAGGCGGATCATCGCGCCCCAGCCCGAGGTCAGCATGCCGGGCATGCCCATGATCGGGCTCGCCGACTCGTCCTTGCCGAAGCCGAAGGCCACACCCGTGAAGTCCGGGTCCTCGTAGGTCGAGTAGTCGCAGAGCTCCTGGACGCGGATCTCTTCGACCTCGCCGGCGATCTGGAGCGCGGCGAGGGGGAGGACGTCGCCGGAGAAGCCCGGGTCGATCCCATTGATGAAGAGGGTGCTCCCGCCGGCGCGGCAGGCCTCTTCGAGAACGGCGCGAAGGTCCGGGTCGCCGTGGGCCGGGTAGATGAACTGGATGAGGGCCACGCCGACCACGTCGATCCCGGCTCGCAGGAGGCGCGCCATGTCGTCGGTCGCGTCCTTCGCGCGGAGCTCGCCGTTCGCCATGTAGACGCAGCAATCCGGCTCGAGGGCGAGGAGCGCGTCCACGTCGTTCGTGGCCCGGACGCCGGTCACGACGTCGAGGCCGGCGAGCTCGCCGGTGTCCTTGCCCTGCTTGGCCTCGGCGTTCGCGTGCAGGCCGACGAGCTCGAGGTTCGAGTGGCGGACGAGGGCGCGGAGACTCTGGAGACCGACGTTGCCGGTGCCCCACTGGATGACGCGATAGGACCTGGACATGAGTGTTTCCTCGAGAAGGGGAGGGAGAAGGGCGCTGCGGATCTAGAGCAGCTCGTAGTCCGCGGACTCTACCTTCCGTGTCTGCTTCCAGTAGTCGAGCAGGCCGTAGGGCCAGTTCTGCGACACGCGGCCGTGCTGGTTCTTGTACCAGGTGTTGACCGTCGCGGCGCCCCAGGCGCGCCTCATGTTGTCGGCATCGATCCGCTCGTTGTAGGCGTCGTGGACCGCCGGCTTGCAATCCATGGCGTGCTTGCCGTCCCGGAGCAGCATCTCGATCGACGCGAGCAGATAGTCGACCTCGCACTCCGTGAAGAAGATGATGCTGCCGTTGACGACGATGTTCGTGTTCGGGCCATAGAGCAGGAAGAGGTTCGGGAAGTAGGGGAGGGTGATCCCCAGATAGGCCCGCGCGTCCCCCGCCCAGTGGTCGTGGAGCTCGCGCCCGTCCCGGCCGACGACTTCGAGCGGCATGAGGAAATCGCTGGCGGTGAAGCCGGTTCCGTAGACGATCACGTCGGCTTCGACCTCGCTTCCGTCGACGAGGCGGATGCCCTTCTCGGTGATCCGGTCGATTCCGGTGGTCTCGAGGGTCACGTCGTCGCGGGCGAAGGTGGCCGGCAGGATCCCGTTGTCGCGGACGAAGCGCTTCGAGAAGGGCGGGTAGGCGGGCGTCATCTTCTCGAGGAGCTCGGCGTCGCCTCCGGTCGCCTCCTTCAGGTACTCGACCAGCATGACGCGGATGTCTTCGTTGAGCGGACCGACGGAGCCCGGCGCGCCCGACCAGCCGTCCTGGACCTCGACGGTCTCGAGGAGCCCCTCGGCCGTGCTCCAGAAGAGCCAGAACCGGTACCACTCGGCGTAGTGGGGCACGTGCTGGTAGAGCCACTGCAGGCCGCTCGGGACCTCTTCGTGGTAGTCGAGGGTCGGGAGCAGCCACGGCGGCGTTCGCTGGAGGACCGTCAGGTGGCTCGTCTGCTCGGCCAGGATCGGAATGAACTGACACGCCGAGGCGCCGGTTCCGATCACGGCGACCTTCTTGTCGGTCAGGTCGATGCTCCGGTCCCAGCGCGCGGAGTGGAACGAAGGGCCGGCGAAATCGTCCATGCCGTCGATCTCGGGCATGCGCGGGCGGTTCAACTGGCCCATGCCGCTGACGAGGACCTGAGCGGAGACGTCTTCGCGCGCGCCGCTCGACTCGAGCTCGAGATTCCACGCGCCGCTCGCTTCGTCGAAGACCGCGCGCTTCACCTCGGTTCCGAAGCGGATGTGCTCGCGGAGTCCGAACGCGTCCGCCACGTGCTTGAAGTACTCGAGCAGGATCGGCTGGGTCGAGAAGAGCTGGGGCCACTCGAAGCCCTGGGCGAACGAGTAGCTGTAGAAGTGGTTGGAGACATCGACCCGGCAACCCGGATAGACGTTGTCGTGCCAGGTCCCGCCGACGTCGTCGCTCTTCTCGAAGATCGTGAAGGGGATCTCCGCCTGCTGGAGGCGGATCGCGGCGCAGAGGCCGGACATGCCGGCGCCGATGATCGCGACGTGGAAGTCGCGGTCGGGGGCGAGCTCCGACTTCTTCCACTTGGGGGCGCGCGTGTCGGCGCCGTCGAGACTCAGCTCGTCGAGGAGGAAGGGCAGGGTCTCGTCGAGGCGCGACGGGTCGATCACGAAGCCGAGCAGGCGACGCAGCTCTGCCTCGGTCGGTCGCGGCGGCTCCGGACAGCCGGCGTCCCGCCAGCGCTTGAGCGCTTCGAAGCAGCGCGCCCGCGCGTCGGCGATCTGCGCCTCGTCGTAGCCGCCCTGCTCGCCGGCGAGCAGTCCCTGCTGGGGCTCCGGCGCGCCGTCGAGGATGGCCGGGTCTCCGGTCAGATGGCTCGTGGCGAGCAGGAGCGCGGGGAGCTGGGCGTCTTCGAGATGGCGGGCGAGCTCGTCGTCGGTCGCTTCGAGCTTCTCGATCCGGCGTTCGGAGGACATGGGGACTCCAGTCGTGGCGGGGAGCGCGGGGGGCGAGCAGTCCCCGCGACCGGAACGCATACTACCACTCGACGGCGCGCGACGAGGCGCGTCGGATCCCCCGAATGGGCGAGGGGAAGCGACGGGCCGAGGCGGGATGTCGGGGATCGAATCGATCAGTGCGGTGACGGTCCTCGTCGGCGACATGGGGCGATCGGTCCGCTTCTACGAGGCGCTCGGCTTCGAACGGCTCTACGGCGGCGCGTCCGCCGACTTCACGAGCTACCGGGTCGGCGACGGCTATCTGAATCTCGCGGCGCGCGAGGCGCTCGGCGACGTCCCGTCGTGGGGGCGCACGATCCTCTACGTCGACGACGTCGACCGGATGCATGACCGGGTGGTCGAGGCGGGGTACGCGCCGGAGTTCGCGCCGCGGGATGCGCCCTGGGGTGAGCGCTACTTCCACGTGCGCGACCCGGATGGCCACGAGCTCAGCTTCGCGCGCCCCCTCGGCCAGCCGTAGGAGGTTGGGGAATACGCGCGGCGCGTCAGTCGGTGTTCGCGCGCACGCCCGAGTAGGCGGTTTCCGCCACGTGCTCGGCGCCCAGGAACCCACCCGGCGAGTCTCCGTTCACGTGGCCCATGATCCCGCGGTACAGCGTGAAGCCGCAGAGCTGCTGGAGTCGCGCGGGCATCTCGCGCACGTCCTCGGGCTTGAGCGCGTAGTACTGGTTCTGCTGCTGGCGCATCCAGCCCTGGCAGTACTGGATGTTGAGGCCCAGGCGCCAGTCGTCTTCGCTCGTGTTCGCGCCGCCGCAATGCCACGTGCCTCCGTTCACGACGAGAATCGAGCCGGCGGGCATCTCCGCCGGGATGTGCTCGTACTCCTTCGTGTAGTCGGGCTCGTGGTCGAAGCGGTGGGAGCCGGGGACGACGCGGGTGGCGCCGTTGGCGTCGGTGAAGTCGGTGATCGCCCAGATCGTCGTGACCATGAAGGGGATGCGCGGGCGCGGGACGGTCACGAGGCTGTCGTCGCTGTGCAGGCCCTGGAGACGCTCGCCGGGGCCGATGTTCATCGACGTGGTTCCCGAGAGCAGGCACTCGCGGTCGAGCAGCTGCTCGGCGAAGGGCAGGGCGTTCTCGTGAACCGGGAGCTCCCAGAAGACGCGGTCCTTGTCGAGCAGGTTGTACATCCGCTTCGTCGAGAAGCCCTCCGCCGGGTTGTTGCGGGGCCCGACGTCGAGCTCGTCCTCGAGGCGTGCGACGGCGTCGCGGATCCGCTGGAGGAGGCCGGGCTCGATCGCGTTCTCGACGATGCAGTAGCCCTGGTCTTCGATCGTTCCGAGGTGCTTCTCGAGGGTCGTGGGGTCCATGGACGGAGGATGGCGCTCGCCGCCGCCGGGCGCACATCGGGTTCTGCGCGGCCGTCCTCGGCTGGGTTAGGGTCCGCGCATGCGTGAGAAGCCCGGTCCCGACTTCGCCCCTGCGGTGCCGATTCCGGCGGCGACGGTCATCCTCGTCCGGGATGCGATCGAAGGCGTCGAGGTCTTCCTGATGGAGCGCAGCGGCTTCGGCGTCTTCGGCGGGCTCCACGTCTTCCCGGGTGGGAAGATCGATCCGACCGATGGCGACGCGCTCTGGTCCGGCCTGGCCGAGGGCGTGGACCCGTCCACCGCGAACGCGACGCTCGGTGTAGATGCAGGTGGGCTCGACTACTGGGTGGCCTGTATCCGCGAGTGCTTCGAAGAGGCGGGGGTCCTGCTCGCGACGCGGGAGGACGGGACGCTGCTCCCGCTGACCGATCCCGTTCGCCGCGCGCGGTTCGCCACGTGGCGCGAGCGCTTGAACGGCGGCGAGAAGGGGGCCTTCGAGGCGATGTGCCAGGCCGAGGGGCTGCGCCTGGCGGCGGATCGGCTCGCGTACGTGTCCCACTGGATCACGCCGATCGAGCAGCCGAAGCGCTTCAACACGCGCTTCTTCGTGGCGCGGGCGCCCGCAGAGCAGGAAGCGCTGCACGACGGGTTCGAGACGGTCGAGAGCCATTGGATCCGTCCCGAGGTCGCGCTCGATCGCTGGCAGCAAGGCGAGCTCAACCTGATCTCGCCGACCTTCACGAATCTGGAGGCGCTCACGGGATTCGACTCGACCCAGGCGGTCCTCGAGGCGAAGCGCGCCGTCGATCCCGCGACGATCCCGGTCATCCTCCCGAAGGTGACACCGCGCGAGGGCGGGGACTTCGACGAGGAGATCGCGGTCGTCGGGCGGGGCGGGCGCGCCTTCGACGACGCCGACTGAGTAGGGGCTGCTAGAGCCCGGTGGGCCGGTTCGTGAAGCGTCCGGCCTGAGGCGAAAGGAACCAACCGCCACCGGCGAGGGTGCCGCCGTCCACCGGCAGGTTGTGCCCGGTCACGAAGCTCGAAAGGTCCGAGGCGAGGAAGAGGGCGGCGCGCGCCTGCTCTTCCGGCCAGCCGAGACGGCCGACCGGATCCCAGGAGGGCCAGAGGTGTTCGTGCTCCTCCCACCCGGTCCGGTAGTCGACCTGTGGCGTCTGGCAGAGGTCGGTGCCGATCCCGTTCACGCGGATGCCGTTGCGCCCCTGGCCGACTGCGAGACTGGTCGTGAAGTGCGCGACCGCGGCCTTCATCGCCGCGTAGATCGGTTCGCCCGGATAGCCGCGCATGCCCTCGACGCTGTGGAAGTTCACGATCGATCCGCCGCCCCCTTCGATCATGGCGTCTATGAAGGCGTGGGTGACGCGCACGACGTGCAGGAAGTTGATCTGGTACATCGCGTCCCAGGTCTCCGGCCCCGACTCCCGGAACGGAGCGAGCGGGCGGTAGTCACCGACGTTGTTCACGAGGACGTCGATCGTCGCGTGCTCGGCGAGCACCGCCTCCTTCAACCGCTCGACGTCCGCGGGCTCGCGAACGTCGACGTCGTGGGTCCTCGCCGCGCCGCCGGCCGCCTCGATCTCGGCGACCGCACGGGCGCCGCGTTCGGGGTCGATCTCCGCGATCTCGACCTTGGCCCCGTGCTGGGCGAAGAGCCTCGAGATCGCGCCGCCGATCCCGTCGCCGCCTCCGGTCACGACGGCGACCCGGCCGTCGAGGAGGCGGTTCCAGTCGGAGATCTTCGGGACGTCGCTGGGCTGCTGGCTGCTTTCAGGGGGCATCGGTTCTCCGTGCTCGTGAGAGGGGCTTCGCCTAGCGATCGCGGAGGATCGTCAGGGCGCGGTCGGCGTGGCCGGTCATGTCGATCTCGCTGTTGACCACGCCGAGCAGGGTCCGGTCGGTGTCGATCACGAAGGTCGATCGCTTGCTCGGGAGGGGGCCGAAGCGTTTCACGCCGAAGAGCTTCGCTACCGCTCGATCCGGATCCGAGAGGAGGGGGAAGCCGAGGTCGTTCTTGTCGTCGAAGGCCTTCTGCCGATCCACCGGATCGGCGCTGATTCCCGCGCGCTGGGCGCCGAGCTCGCTGAACTCGCTCGCCAGGTCGCGGAAATGGCAGCTCTCGATCGTTCAACCCGGCGTCATGGCCTTCGGATAGAAGAAGAGGACGAGCGGCCCGTCCACGAGCAGCTCCGAGAGCCGTACTTCGCGACCCGACTGGTCGGTCGCGCTGAAATCATCGATCACGTCACCGGATTCCATGTCGATTCCTCCGCACCGATCGACGGACGGGGCCCGCGGGTGCGCAACTCAGGGTACCGGAGCCTGCGGGGAACGGCGCGGCGACCCCGGATGTCCCGATCGCGACGGAATCGCGCCGGGAGGCGGGCGCGGAGCTGGAGTAGACTGGGGGCATGCGGGATCGTTGGAGCAGGGCGCGCCGTTCGGGGCGGACGCGGGCGGGCGGACCGGCCCCGTTCGTTCTGGTCCTGCTCGGGCTCGTCCTCTGGTCCGGTCCCGCGCTCGCCTTCCGCGTGATCGGCTCACCGGCGGGCTGGGCGCGCTGGGACGCTGCCCCGCGCTTCGTCGGTGGTGAGGAACGCTCGCTCGCCGGGGGCCTTCGGTATTCGATCGAGCACGGGGACTACGGGCTCCTCCTGAGCGAGGTCGAGTGGGTGCCCGGTACCGAACCCACGGAGCCCGAGTTCGCTGAGCTGATCGCCAGCGCCTTCGAACACTGGGAGGTCGTCGATCCTTCGACCGCGCTCCCGGCGGCCTTCCACTTCGTCGAGGACCTGTCGACGCCCGCGGTCGACGACGCGCCGACGAATCCGAGCAACCCGAACGCTTTTCTCGGACTCAACGCCGGGGCCGAGATCGACATCTTCGTAGCGACGCCCCACGCGGGTTCGGGATATGGCGCCAGCGTCATCTTCTTCGTGGACACGGTCGAGGACGACTTGACGCTGACGTCGGGCACGACGGGATACCCGGGGCTGGCGATCACGGGCGCCGACATCCGGATGAGCGATACGATCGCGTTCACGCCCTCGGCCTTCGAGACCTTGCTGACCCACGAGATCGGTCACGCCCTCGGGCTCGCGGACCTCGAAGCCTCTCCCTTCAGCGCCAGCGTCTCGGGTTTCATCGACGACGACTACGACCCCACGACCGACACGTCGGTCCACGCGACGACCAGCAACTCGTTCGCTCTGCTGATCGATCCTCTCGACCCCGACCTCTCGCCGCTCTTCGCCTTCAACGGCAACATGAAGACGAGCCCCGGTCTCGACAGTCCCCAGGTGCGCCTGCTGATGGAGAGCGACGACTGGCTCTCGCTGCGCTTCGTGGATCCGAAACTCCAGAACGACGAGTTTGCGGGCCGCCAGTTCCTCTATCCGGTCCCGGAGCCCGGCATGGGCTCGATGCTCGTCTTCGGAGCGGCGACCCTCGGGCTGCTCGCCCGCACGCGATCCGTGGAGAAGGCCCGATGAAGATCCAGCTCCTCACCTATCCCGACATGACGCTCCTCGACATGGTCGGGCCCCTTCAGGTCTGGTCGCTCTGGCCCGAGGTCGAGGTCGAGCTCGTCTGGAAGTCGACGGATCCGATCCCGACGGACTGCGGTCTCCCGGTCGTCCCGACCCGGTCCTTCGCCGACGCCTCCGAGACGACAGACATCCTCTTCACGGGCGGTGGGCTCGAAGGCACGACGCGAGCGATGGCGGATCCCGAGGTGATCGAGTTCATGCAGTCGCGCGGCGAGCACGCCGGCTGGGTCACGAGTGTCTGCACCGGGGCGCTGATCCTCGGCGCGGCGGGTCTCCTCCAGGGCTACCGGGCGACGACCCACTGGATGGCCCTCGACGCACTCTCGAATTTCGGTGCCGAGCCGGTCAAGGAGCGCTGGGTGATCGATCGCAACCGCGCGACCGGGGGCGGCGTGACCGCGGGGATCGACTTCGGCCTCGCGCTGATGGCGGAGATCGCCGGAGAGGACGTCGCGAAGGCGGTCCAGCTCGGCCTCGAGTACGCCCCGCAGCCGCCCTTCGATTGCGGGACGCCGGACAAGGCGACGCCGGAGATGGTCGCGGCGGTCGGTCAGCTCTTTCGCGGGAGCTGAAGGCTCTTTCGGGGGAGCTGAGGGCTCCTTCCCGGGAGCTGAAGGCTCTTTCGGAGGAGCTGAAGGCTCTTTCGGAGCAGCTGAAGGCTCCTTCAGGGGAGCTCGCGCCGATCGGTCTCGCGCCGTCGGATCATCACGACCTCGTAGCGGCCGCCGTCGCCGATGTAGGCGTTGCCGATCCATCCGGTCACGCTCACCAGGGCGGCGCCGACGAGCGCCGCGCCGAAGCTCGCGACGTCGAAGCCGTCGAGCAGTCGGCCGACGAGCCAGAGCATCCCCGCGTTGATCGGCCAGAGGAAGAGGCCGAGGGTGAGCACGGTGAGCGGGATCGTGAGCAGGATCGCGACGGGACGGACGACGGCGTTCACCAGGCCGAGCACCATCGCGGCGAGGACGAGGGTGAACGTGTCGTCGGCGCGGATCCCGTCGACGAGTGAGGTCGCGATCCAGAGGCCCACGGCGGTGATCGCGAGCCGGACGAGGATTCCGTTCATGGTCGGGGCTCCTTCGAGCGTGCCGTAGTGGAGGGGCCTGGCGCGGCCGCCTCCCGGGCGCGCTCGGAAGGATCGGCACCTCTGGCCGGGGCGCAACCCCGGCTGGAGATCATTGGTGCTCGGTGCGCCAGCGGCGCCAATCCCCGCTCGGAATGCGCGCACTCGCATCGGGGATCCGGTTGTAGACGTAGGTCCAGGCGGTCGCGCCCACGGGCTCGACCAGCGGGACGCGCTCACGCAGGTAGAGCGAGCCGCGGGGGGCCGCCGGATCGAAATCCTCGAACGCGTCGAGAAGGGGAAGGACGTCCGGGTCGAGGAGCGCGTGGATCTCGGCGACGACGCGGCCGTTCCCGGGGCGCATGCCCGGCCAGTCGCCGAGGTCGAAGAGCTCTCCTTCGAGGACGCAGGGACCGACGAAGCGGAGGCGCTCCGTGATCCCGAGGTGCTCGACGGCGCCGAGGCCGCGCATGAGCGACCCGTAGACGGCGACCCAGTGCGGTTCTTCCGCGTCCTGCATCGGCGGGGGCCCGGGCGCCGGCGCGCGCGCTATCGCGCGACCATCTCGCGCAGGTTCCCGAGCGCCTCGAAGGGCGTCGCGACGACCCGGGCGTTGATCATCCACTGGGGGATGCCGCCGCCGGGCTCGAGATGCATCTGGAACGTGACGCGGGTGCGGGACTCGCTCAGGGGCTCGAAGCGCCACAGGCCATTCGCCCGTCGCACGCGCACGCGATCCGGCTGTTCGGGGTAGTGGTCCGGATCGGCGGTCACGGTGATCTCCACGACGCCGGTCTCGGTGTCGCGGGAGAGCACGCTCCGGAGCACATTGTCACGATCGGAGACCGGCCAGGGCGTCGCCATGACCGAGTATTGGTGGGACACGGCACCGTTGCGATCGAGCAGCCGCGATTCGGGGGTGTTCGGAAACCAGTCCTTGAAGCGATTCGAATCCCGGAGCAGGGCGACGATGGCCTCGGCCGGAGCGTCGACTTCGGCCACGCCGCGAAACTCGTCGATTCCGGAACCCTCGACGGGGCGCGTGTGGACGGTGATCCCGTCCTCCTGACGACCGAGGGTCCAGTCGGCGGCGTGGCTGCCGGTCGCACCCAACACGATTGCGGCGACGGTCCACGTCGCCAGGAAACGCTTCGATCCAGAGTGCATGAGGATCCCCTTCGATGCGCGCCCGAGGAGTCTAGCGGGTCGCGATTCGTGCTCGCGCCCCGGGCAGTCGCGCAGTACCGTCGCGGCCCCACGTTCCAGTGCCCGACACCCCACCAGGAGTTCCCATGCCCGTACCCCGAGGGCCCCGTCTCGAAGGCAAGATCGCGATCATCACCGGCGGCGCTCGCGGTACGGGCGAGCAGACCGCTCGTCTCTTCGCGGACGAAGGGGCCAAGGTCGTGATCGGGGACGTGCTCGAGGAGGAGGGCCGCGCGACCGCGGCGGACATCGGCGAGGCCGCCCATTTCGTGCGCCTCGACGTGACGGACCCGGAGAGCTGGAAGTCCTGCGTCGACGAGACCACCTCGACCTTCGGCCTGCCGAACGTCCTCGTGAACAATGCGGGCCTCCTCCACATGGAAGCCTTCGTGGACATCGATCCCGCGCGCTACGAGGCGCTCTGGCGCGTGAACCTCTTCGGCCCCTTCCTGGGCTCGCAGGCGGTCGCGAAGTCGATGCAACGGGCCGGCGGCGGCTCGATCGTGAACGTCGCCTCGGTCGACGGCCTGTCCGCGAAGAACGGCCTCGGCGCGTACGTCCCGACCAAGTGGGGCCTGCGCGGACTCACCCGGGTCTCGGCGCTCGAGCTCGGCCAGATGGGTATCCGGGTGAACGCGGTCTGTCCCGAAGCGGGCGGGCCCGGGATGCGCAAGGACATCATGCCGGACGGGATCGACATCGACCCGATGGACACGATCGCCTTCACGCACGGCACGATCCCGCACAACCGGGAGCGCCCGGGGATCGAGATCATCCGGGACATCGCCCGCATGATCGTCTTCCTCGCCTCCGACGAGAGCCTCTCGTGCACGGGGGCGGACTACCCGGTCGACGCCGGCTGGACCGCGGGCCACCGGCTGAAGTTCAACCCGGGCTACAAGGCCGAGCCGCTCGACGACTGAGCGCGTCCCCACCCCGCCTACGGCAGGGCGAGCATGTCCGCCGCCTGGGCGAGCGTCGCGACGGGACGACCGACCTTCGCGCAGAGCTCGACCGCTTCCGCCATCAGCTCTTCGTTCGACGGGCTGCGATCGGGCGAGTAGAACTCTTCGACGCCGATGTGGAGATGGCCCCCGCGCTCGAGGGCGAGCCGAGCGATCGGCGTCTCCATCAGGTCGCCGCCCCAGACCGAGACGGACCAGGGAAGGTCGGTGCCTTCCAGCATGTCGAGGTAGGCGAGCAGCCCGTACTCGGTCGGCATCAGGCCGAAGCTCACGCCGGGCTCGGTCGCCATCAGTCCGTACTCGCCGCCGAAATAGAACTTGACCATCGCGCCCGCCGGAAGCCGACCCGCCTTGTGATAGGCGAGGGTCGTGCGGAGCGAGTTCGGCTCGTAGATCCCGAGCGCAGGACCCATCTTCAGCCGTTCGCAGAACGCGAAGGCCGTTCGGCAGTCGTCGTAGGAGACGGGGTAGACGCCTCCGACCGGGAGACCGTCGGGACCGGGTTGGCCGATGTTGGTCGAGCCCGGGTCGAAGGCGCACATGCGAACCGGGATCTCCTGCGCGATCAGCTCGATGTGCTCGAGCCGACCGGCCATCGTCGCGGAGGACGTGAGCGTCGGGTACCAGAGCGCCTCGGGGCAGGCGTCGAGGATGCGTCGCCACGGCACGAGGTAGTCGTCGGCGGCTTCGCGGCCGTCGAGGGCGATGTCGCTGTTGTGGGCGTGGACGATGGTCGCGCCCATCTCGAAGCAGCGCAGAGCGTCGCGCTCGATCTCTTCGTGGCTGCGCGGCGCGTTGGGATTCTTCTCCTTGGAGGTCATGCCGTTGATGGCGGCCTCCAGGATCACGGGCGTCTCGGACACGGACTGGGTCATGGCGCTTCTCCCGGGCAGCGGGCCCAGGCGCCATCCTACCCCCTCGCGGGCCCTGAGCGACCCTGGCCGTTCCCCGCGGGCGCCGCCTCAAGTCCCTTCTCGGCGCGGCCGATCAGACCGGTTGGCTGCTTCTTCCCTGAGCGGCCCGGAGATGCCGCGATGAAGACCCGTTCCGCTTCCCGTTTCGCCCCCGCCCTGCGTCGTACGCTGGGCCTCGTCCTCGCGCTCGCGATGGTCGCCAGCCTCGGTGGCTGCGTGGGCAGGGCCTGGCAGCAGGCGCTCGAGGAAGACACGCCGTCCGCCTACTACCGGTTCATGCGCGAGCACGGCGATTCGGAGTACGCGGACCAGGCGCGGGAACACCTCGACTTCCACAAGCTCTACCGCGAGCCGACGCTCACAGGCTACGAGTCCTTCCGTCGTCGCTATCCGAACAGCGATCTCCTCGCGCGACTCCATCCCGCCCTCGAGAAACCGGCCTTCGAGGCGGCACGCGCCGCCGGGACCGCACGGGCCTACCACGACTTCGTCGACCGCTTCCCGGGCGGCGAGTTCGAGGCCCGCGCCCGCGGCAACGCCGTGTTCGTCGAGAGCGAAGGGTTCGGCGGCGATGCCGACCGACTCGCGAGTTTCGCGCAGGCGCATCCCCAGAGTGACTTCGCCGCCGAAGCGAAGCGGACGGTCGACGCCGTCGCTGCGAAGCGCGCGGCGGGCTTCGATTCGATCGGCCTCGTCCTCGACGTCGCGGCCGATACGCCGGAGCGCAAGCGCGTCCGGACGGCGCTGATCGACCGTATGGCCAAGCTGACCGAGCGCGTGGGCGTGAAGCTCATGGTGGCGCCCGACGGCGTCGCCCCCGAGCGACTCCGCAACTTCCCGCGCGCGCGCCTCGAGGTCCGTCACACCGAAGCCGCCGTCGGTCGGGAGGTCGAGGGCGGGCAGCTCGCGCGGCCCGCGATGCTCGGTACGACGGAGGTCGTCCTCCGGGCGAAGGCCGGCGAGGCGCCGATCGCGACCCGCCGTTTCGAGCTCCGGGTCGAAGACAAGTCCTACGTGCCCGGCACGTCCGTGCTCTTCGGGCAGACGGCGTCCAAGTACTGGAGCGAGTTCTTCGTCCCGGTGGCGAGCTGGCGGAACGACACGACCGTCCGCCCGCCGATCGCGCTCCAGCGGCCGGTCGTCGACCTCGACGGATTCGGCGATCGCACGGTCGTCCTCTACGAGGACGGGGACTTCGAGCTGCTCGGGCTCGCCGACCCGACCGAGCCGATCACCCTGGCGCGCTACGCGCGGGGCGAGGACTACAAGAAGTGGTCGGGCATCCGGTCGATGGGCGGTCGGATCGCCATCTACGGCGAGGAAGGCCTCGAGTTCGTGCGCTTCACGGCGAAGGGGCCGATCGCCGAACGGACCTGGAATCGCGGCGAGATCGGCCGCGTGCTCTCGATCGCGCCGGTTGGAGAGCAGATGGTGATCGCCAGCGCGAAGGGGCTCCAGGTCCTCGACCCGGCCACCGGCGAGATGCGCCGCGTGATGCGCCGGATCGTCAAGAGCGTCGACGCCCTCGGCGAGACCCTCGTCTTCGTCGACGGCGAATCGGTCTACCTCTCGACGCTCGCGCTGCTCGCGGAGAACCGCGTGATCGCGCAGCTCAAGCTCGGCAAGACCTTCGGCCCCAACAACGTCCGCGTGCTCGATCGGGCGGCGGTCGTGACCGGGCCGGGTGGGGCGCTGGTCGTCGATCTCGCGAATCCGAAGAAGCCGAAGGCCATCGCGAAGCTCTCGAGCCGCGAGGTCGGCGAAGTGGTCGACGCGTCGCGCGTCCGCGGCCGGACCTTCCTGGTCGGCGAGCGGGGCCTGCAGCTCCTCACGCGTCGACTCGACCGCGTCGAGGAGACGATCGACGTCGGCGCCCGCGACCGCGTCAGCGTGATGGGCCGCCACCTCGTGGCGTCGAGCGCCGCCGGCATCCAGGTCGTCGACTCGACGCCCTGGGCCAATGCGCCGAGCCCTGCCGCCGCCCGCTAGCGCGATCCGCGCGACGGGAACGCCGGGCTCGAGCGCCGAACGGGGCAATCCCGTCGCCGGTCGCCCGCAGGCGACGAATCAGTGCTGGATCCCGATCTCGGGGAGGGTGAGCCCCTGGCGCACGAGCGTGATCTCGGGACCCTTCCGGTGAAGCGGCATGCGGTGCCCCAGGTAGGCGCCGGTGTCGGCATCGAACCAGAACGAGAAGCTCGGCAGAAGTCGGCTCGCGAGCCAGGCGACGGTCTTCCCGAAGTCGGGGCCGTACTCGATCTCGACCACCTTCCGGCCGAGCTGGTTTCGCGTCTTGCCTCGGACGGCGATCATGTCGTGGAGCACGGGGCCGTCGTTACAGGCCGCGATCTGGAAGTGGACCGCGTCGATGTCGCCGCGCACGAGCGGATCGAAGAGCAGCTGCATCGGCACGTTGACGACCCGATCGTCGCCCTCGATGTCGACGTGTCGACCGCCGGACTCGGATTCGCCCTCGTCGTAGCAGCTGACGCGGCCGGCGCGGTGGTCGATCACCAGCAGCGGGAGGATCCGACCCTCGGCGGTGGTCGACTGCGAACGCTCCTCGACGACGCGCAGCGTGAGCCCGTCGGTCGGTGGAGCGCCGGCCAGGCCTCCGGCGACCGGCGCGAGCACCGCCTGCGACACGTTGCGTCCGCCGGCGTCGGTGCCCATCGTCACCTTCATCCGGTGGGACCCGTCGTCCTCCTTCCAGGCCTCGAAGCTCGAGTGGCCGATCGCGCGGCCGCGCTCGTCGAAGGTCGTCGCCCCGATGGCCTCGAGGGAGTGACCGGCCCGCAGCGCCAGGCTCGACTCGCCGAGGGCCGACGTCGGGGCGAGCGCGATCGCGACCCACGTCGCGAGGCTCGCGAAGAGGCGGGCGCAGCGGATTCGGCGCACGGTGACGGGCGACACGGGCATCGCGAGAGAATACCCGAAGCACACGATCTCGGGTCTTCTCGCGATCGAAACGTCCTCCTCGCGCGCAAGAGCGGGATCGTTCACGGGACGCGCCGTCCGACCTTTCCCTGGCGACGATTCGGGGCCCGACTGCTACCCTGACGCCATGTCGCAGGTCTGGACTCGCTCCCGAGCCGGAACCGCCTCGCCCCCACAGGTTCGTCAGCCGGTTCCCGAATGCCCCTTCGTCCACGCGATCGAGCTCCCGCTCGATTGGGCACCCGGCTCGACGCAGGTCTATCTGATCGAGGGTCAGCCCCTCACGCTGATCGACGCCGGCGTGGCGACGCCCGCCTCACAGGCGGCCCTCCGGGCAGCCCTCGATTCTCTCGGCCACGGGCTCGATGAGATCGAGCGGGTCGTCGTCACCCACGCCCATCGTGACCACTTCGGCTTCGTCGAAGGGCTGCGCGAGGCCGGAGCCGAGCTCGAGTGCTGGGCGCACGAGGCCGATGCCGAGCGGATCGAGAACTACGATCGGGTCCTCCGCGAGCGGATCGTGGGCATGACGCCGCTCTTCATGGACTTCGGGGTGCCCGAAGAGATCGCCGTTCGCCTCGAACGCGACCGGCGTGAAGCGTCGCGCGTCGACATCGCGGAGGCGGTGCCCACGCAGGTCGATCACCGCCTGTCCGAAGGGGACCGGATCGCCTGGAAGGACTGGAGCCTGTCCGTCCTGCACGCACCCGGTCACACGCCCGGACACATCGTGCTCGAAGAAGAGTCGAGGGGGCTGCTCTTCACGGGCGACCAGGTGATGGCGCAAGCGATTCCCTACGCCGAGAACTTTCTGCAGGGCGCGTTGCCGGATCCGGCGGATCCGCTCCGGCGACGACCGCGCTTCCGCGGGCTGGTCGAGATGCGAAAGACGCTCCGCCGACTGCGGCGACGCCCGGTCCGACTCGTCCTGCCCGGGTACGGCATGGCCCTCCGGCGGGCCGAGCGCGCGATCCGGGACACGCTGCTCCACTACGACGTCCGCCTCCAGCGGATCGATCGCGGGCTGCGGAGCCTGGCCGCGATGGGCCAGGACGTCACCGCCTTCGAGCTCTGGAAGGCGCTCTTCCCGAACGACGAGCCGTCGTCGGACATGTGGACTCATCTACTGCTGCTGATCGGCGCGCTCGACTGTCTCGAGGACGACGGACTGCTCGTGACCGAGCGGCGTGAGGACGGCGTCTTCACGCACCATCACCGGTAGGCGAGGGCGCGACCGATCGGCGAGGGCGCGACCCATCGGCGAGGGCGCGTCGCTCCGCTACTCGAAGCGCGAGAGCAGGTGGACCGCGAGCGCGCGACGCTCCTCCTCCGGCAGCTCGAACGCGGGCATCGGCGGCGTCGGCGACAGGAAGAATCCCGTCAGCGCGTCGACGGAGTACTTCGCGCCCAGGCCCTCGAGGGGCTTCGCGACGACGCCGGAGGCGGCTTCTTCGGCCAGGTGACAGGTACCGCAGGCGTTCCGCCGGAAGAGGGCGGCGCCGGCGAGATCGAGCGCCTGTCGCGTCTCGGGATCCAGGTCCATGAGTGGGGCCCGCTCGGTGGGCGAGCCGCCGGACGCATCGGCCGTGAGCGCGGCGGCGGCGGTCGCCGGACCCCGGTGGATCCGGAAGATCGAGCCCGCGTAGTCGTCGCTCACGTAGATCGAGCCGTCCGGTCCCTCGATCACGTCCACCGGGCGACCGGTCACGTCCTCGTCGACCTCGAAGCCGGTCAGGAAGTCCCGCTCGTCGACCTCGCCGTTCGGCTTCCAATGGAGCGAGACGACCTTGTAGCCGTCGAGGCGGGAGCGGTTCCAGGAGCCGTGGAGCGCGACGAGCGCGGCGCCCTGGAGCGCTTCCGGCGTGTCCGGGTGGCGAAGGAACGTGATCCCGAGCGGCGCGTTGTGCGCGCGGAAGCCGTGGACCGGCGGGATCGTCGCGGCGACCTTGTCCGGGTTGTCCTCGCCGAAGTCGGGATCGACGTCCCCGAAGCCGTTCGCGTAGGGCCATCCGTAGAAGCCGCCGCGCTCGACCCGGTTGAGCTCGCAGGGCGGGTAGTCGTCGCCGAGCAGGTCGCGCCCGTTGTCGGTCGCGTAGAGGTCGTTCGTTCCCGGCTGCCAGTCGAAACCCACGGAGTTGCGGAGTCCCGACGCGTAGATCTCCTCGCCGCTGCCGTCGGGCTCGTAGCGAAGGATCGCGGCCCGACGCGGATCCTCTTCCTCGCAGACGTTGCAGCTCGAGCCGACGTGGACGTAGAGACCCCCGTCCGGTCCGAAGCGGAGCGTCCGGGTCCAGTGGCCCCCGCCCGGCGGGATGTCTTCGACGACGGTTTCGACCGGGCCGGCGACCCGGATCGTCTCCGGGCCATCGTCCGCGATCGGCACACGCACGACCGCGCCGGTCTCGCCCAGGTAGAGGTGGCCGTCGTGGAAGTCGAGGCCGTGGGCGCGGTCGAGCCCCTCGAGCAGGACCCGCGTGCCGTCCGAGCGGCCGTCTCCGTCTCCGTCCGGGAGCACGTGGAGGATCCGACCCTGGCGCGGTTGGCTGACGAGGAGGGCCCCACCGGGGCTGAAGCGCAGGAATCGCGCGGTCAGGATGTCCTCGGCGAAGAGCTCCAGGGTGTAGCCCGGAGCCACCCGGTACCGGCTCTGGAGGAGGTCCTCGGACGGCGCGTCGATCCCCCGGCCCGTCATGAAGGAGACGATCGGCCCCCGGACGACCGGCAGCGCGAAGCAGGCCCCGATGCCGAGCAGGCTGAGAATTCCGACCCCGACCAGCAACTTGCGCATGAATCCCTCCAGCCGCCTCTCCGTTGCGGCGCGAGAGTACCCTACGGTCTCACGCCCGCTCGTCCGATCCGGGGCGACGCGCGTCTCGCCCGTCGACCGGGATTCGGTGGATTTCACCCCTTGGGGCCTTGACGAAAGCCCAATTTTCCCGGATACATAGGCGCTCTTTCCCGGCCCCTCCTGGCCGGAAGCAGGTAATCAGGCATGCAGAAGATCCGAAGAGGCGACCTCGTCCAGGTCGTGAGCGGCGCCGGCGCGTCCGCGAACCCGCCCGTGCAGGGACGGGTGATCGCCGTCGATCCGCAGAAGGGCCGCGTCCGCGTCGAGGGCGTGCGTCTCCAGAAGCGTCATCTCCGCCCCGGTCGCAGCGGCGCCCGCGAGGGTGGAATCGTCGAGACCGAAGGCTTCATCGATGCGTCCAACGTGATGCTCGTGAACCCGTCGGACAACAAGCCCTCCCGCGTTCGCTTCGAAGAGCGGGACGGCAAGAAGGTCCGCGTCTTCGCGCGCGGCGGTGACGTCGTTCCCGAGCCCTAGGCCGGAACGTCGATTCACCTTTCCACACGCAAGGAAGCAAGACCATGGCCAAGAAGGGCAAGCGCGAGCAGATCAAGCTCGAGAGCACCGCCGGCACGGGGCACTTCTACACGACCTCGAAGAACCGGACGAACACGCCGAACAAGCTCGAGTTCAAGAAGTACGACCCGGTCGTCCGCAAGCACGTTCTCTACAAAGAGACGAAGCTCAAGTAGACGACGTCCGCCGCCGATTGCTGGCGGGTCGCGCCCTCACTCCGAGAGGTTTGGGGCCCTCGACCGGCCGGGTCGGCTCGCTAACTTTGCGAGGCCGCATCCGACGGGGGTCGGACGGGTACGCGCCAGCTACACGCCTTCCGAACGCGACGCGAAGGCGAATCAGACAGAGATAGAGAGGGGTTCCGAATGGCCTGGGTGATCACCCGAATGTGTCGAGACTGTGTGGACATGGCATGCGTCGAGGTCTGCCCCGTCGACTGCATCGTTCAGCACAAGGACAAGGGCGACGCCCCCGGCTACGAGAACCAGCTCTACATCGATCCCGAGGAGTGCATCAACTGCGGCGTCTGCGAGCCGGAGTGCCCCTGGGAAGCGATCTTCGAGGACGAGCAGGTCCCGAGCGTGTTCGAAGAGGACGTGGCGCTCAACGCCAAGATCGTCGACGAGCGCGACGACTTCGAGGTGCCGGAGCGCGACGACGTCGACGTCCCGTCCCCCGACCAGATCTCCGCGAACAAGGAGAAGTGGGGCTACGCCGGCTAGACAGCGAATCAGCGCCAGCGGCGCTGATCGACCACGGCCGAAGACAGAAGGGGCCAGCGCGAACGCGCTGGCCCCTTCTGCTTTCTGCGTCGGACGGGACGCGCCTCCGCCCCGAGGTACGTCGAGACGCGCGGCGAAACGGCTCGCTGCGAGGGGCCGTCGTGGCGAGGATTGCGGCGACACGCCGCGGGTCGTGTCGCCGTCGATTCAGACGGGCTCGAAGAGCAGCACGGACCAGAGCGCGAAGCTGGTCACGATCAACGCGGCGAGAACCTGGTGGACGCGACGGTTCGTCGTCGAGATGCCGACCACCGAGACCACGATCTCGAGGGTGACGCCGCCGATCAGCACGCGGGCCGTCTCGGTATCGCCGAGCACCGCGACCAGGGCGGGTCCGCTCCCCGCGAGCGCGATGTTCGCGGAGAAGAAGCGTCGGCGGCAGCGCATGAAGTGCGCCCCCCAGTCTTCGACTTCGTCGGGCTCGCGGGTAGTCAACGTGGTGACCTGGAAGAAGAGGAAGATCGGACCCGCCAGGCAAAGCAGGAATGCGGCGTAGTTCCAAGCGGTCTGGTCGTGCAGCCCCCAGATCGACCACCACATCAGCGCGGGTTGGGACGCCTTCAGGGCGAACCAGGTGACGTGGATCGGGTCGCGTCGCTGCGGGTCGACGACGTCCCCGAAGCTCTCGAGGCTGCGAACGATCGACATCGAGAGGACGATGGAGACCGCGACGGTCAAGTACTCGAAGAGATTCATCGACCCGCCTCGTCGAACGCCTCGGCCATGACGTCGGTGGCGTGCACGAAGTCGGCTTCGTGCGGGGGCTCGGGGAGGAGCGTCGTCCAGCGGCGGAGCTGTTCGACGGCTTGATGGACGAGCATCCACTTGCCGCCGACCGGGGTCGCGCCGACGGCCTCCGCGTCTTCGAGGAGGCGGGTGCGCTCCGGCGCGTAGACCGCGTCGAGCACCGTCATGCCTTCCGTGAGCCACGAGGCCTCGATCGGGGAGCGATCCTCGTTCATGCCGACGCTGGTCGTGTTCACGACGAGCGCCGCGTCGAGGTCGGGAAGCTGATCGAGTGGGCCGGCCGCTGTCGCGCCCAGCTCGGTCACCAGCGCCTCGGCTCGTTCGACCGTTCGGTTCAGGACGAAGACCTCGCAGCCGCGCTCACGCAGGCCGTAGGTCGCGGCGCGCGCGGTGCCGCCGGCCCCGAGCACGACGGCGCGGCGTCCGTCGACCGGCCCCGCCCGTTCGAGCGCGCGCAGGACGCCGATCCAGTCCGTGTTGGTGCCGACCCAGGAATTCCCGTCGAGGGTGACCGTGTTGATCGCGCCGATCGCGCGACCGACGGGCTCGAGCTCGTCGACGAACGCCATCATCGACTCCTTGTGTGGAATCGAGACCGCGAGCTGACGCAGGCCCGCTTCGCGGAAGCGAGCGACCGCCTCCGCGAGCCCCGCCGGCGGCACGTCGAACGCCCGGTAGTCGGCGTCGAGTCCGAGCGCCGCGTAGGCCGCGGTGTGCATGGCCGGCGAGCGCGTGTGGCCGGCCGGATGCAGCACGATCCCGCACCGCATCGACGCGGTCATGCCTGTCTCCAGGCGCTCAAGGCTGCACTCGGTCCCACGCGGCCTTGAGGTCTTCCCAGACGGCGCGGCGATTCTCCGGCGTGTACTGCCGCAGGACGTAGGCCGGGTGGAGCGTCGGCATCATCGGAATGCCGCGGTAGTCCTGCCAGGTGCCGCGCAGGCGTGTGATCGCGATCTCGCGGTCGAGCAGCAGGCTCGCCGCGGGCTTGCCGAGGGTCACGATCACCTTCGGCCGGATCGCCTCGATCTGGCCGTCGAGGAAGGGGCGGCAGGCGGCGACCTCGGGCGGGAGGGGCGTGCGGTTCCGCGGCGGGCGGCACTTCACGATGTTGCAGATGTAGACCTCGCTCCGCGCGATTCCGATCCCCTTCTCGATCATCTGCGTGAGGAGCTCGCCGGCGCGGCCGACGAAGGGGAGTCCGCGCTTGTCCTCCTCGGCGCCGGGCCCCTCGCCGATGAAGAGGAGGTCGGCATTCGGGTTGCCGTCGCCGAAGACGATCCTCGATCGCCCCTCGCAGAGTCCGCAGCGCTGGCAATCGCCGAGGTGGGTCTCGACCTCCGTGAGCGTCGGCTGTCGCCCGGCCCAGGGCACCGGCGCGCCGATCTCGACGGGCGGCGCGACGTCGGGACGCGGGGACTTCGGCGCAGCCGGCGCGGCGGACGCCGCCGCTGGGGCCGGGGGCGCAGCGGTCGGCTCGGTGGCGTCCGCTCCCGGCAGATCCGGCAGGCGCTCGAAGCCGACGAGGTCCTCCTCGACCAGCTCGCGGACGAGGGCGGCCGCGGAGGCCGTGAGGGCGCGCGCCTCCGCGAGCGGATCGCTGATCTCGTCCGGTTCGGGCGCGGCGCCGTCCATGGTCTAGCCGCGCTCGTCCGGCCTGGTCCCCGCGTCCGCGTCCACGGGCTCGAAGGCGTGTTCGAAGGCGTGACGGAGGAGGGCGCGGTCATGGGCCGCGAGATCGCGGGGCTCGGTCGGGTGGCCGTCCGGGACGTGGAACGCCGACTGCCCCGCGCGCGTCGCGGCGGACTCGATCGTGCCGTGTCGCTGGTCATCGATCCGCTTCTCGACCTCGAACTTGAAGCGCGGGTCGTTCGCGTCGTCGTGGCAGGTTCCGCAGACCTTGAGGATCACGCAGGAATCGCACTTGTCGCCGAGGGAGAGAATCGTGCCCACGCGCCGGGCGTCGTCGCCGATGTGGTCGCCGCCCGGTCCGTGGCAGGACTCGCAGCCGACGCGGGCGAGGTCCGGGTGATCGACGACGGGAGCGCCTTCCGGGAAGCCGCCAGGCTTGCCGTACGCCGTCGTGTGGCACTGGAGGCACTCGGCCTCGCCGGCCTTGCCCTTCTTCTCGAGCGTCTCGACGGCGTGGCCGTGAGGACTCGCCGCCCAGGTCTCGAACTCCTTCGTGTGGCAGCTCTGGCAGGCCTGACTGCCGACGTAGTCCGCGGTCGTCGGGAGCAGCTCGCGGCTGGGGCCGCCGCCCTCGACGAGCTCGGCGCGCTCGGCGTTCGAGAGCGAGGCGATCCGGGTGTGGGACACCCGCGGATGGAAGGTCTCGAACTCGAAGCCGAGCGAGTGGGTCTCGTTGTGGCAGGTCCCGCAGACGGCCGAATAGTCGCGCGCGCCGTCCTTCATGGGGACGAAGGTGGGCGAGAGGTGGGGTCCACCGCGTCCGTGGCAGGACTCGCAGCCGACACTCTCGAGGTGAGACGGCCGCCGGTAGAAGTCGTAGCCGCCGGGCTCTTCGTAGCCGACCACGTGGCAGCCGACGCAATCCTTGCGGCGATCGGCCTCGTGGGTCACGAGCGTGTCGAAGGCCGTCGCGTGCGAGGTGTACGCCCAGGTCGCGGCTTCCTGTTCGTGGCAGACGCCGCAGACATCGTTCCCGCTGTAGCCCTTCGGATCGAGGATCATCGGGACCCGCGTCCCACTCGCGCGCGCGACCTGCATGCGCAGCATCGCGCCGTCCCGCCGCTCGTTCCAACCCTCGCTGCGGTGGCGGATACGGCCCTCGGCATCCACGACGTTCAGGACGGGTACGCCCCCCGTGACGCCCCAGGCGTCGGCGGCGTCTCCGTTCGGGTCGAGATAGGGCGTGAAGAAGTCGAGTCCCAGATCCGCCATCGACTTGCGGATGGCGGTCGGGGCGTTCTGGACCGAGACCGCGACGAGGATGGGGCGCTCGTCCTCGGGCATGCCATCGAAGATGCCCTTGATCGCTTCGAGCGCCTTGTGGCAGTGGGGACAGGTGTGGAGGAAGAAGATCACCACCGCCGAGCGTCCGCGCAGACTGGCGGTCTCGAGCTTCTGGCCGTCCTCCATCGAGACGACGCCGAGGGCGGGCGCTTCGGGCCAGGCGTAGAGGGAGCCGTCCCCCGCCTCGTCGAAGGAGACGCGCATCGCCGCAGCCAGCTGGTCCTTCGTCGCGGCTTCCGCATCCTGGGGCGCCGCGAAGTACGACAGGCCGAAGGTGACGTAGCCGTCCGCGTCCACACCGAGGATCGCCAGGGGCACCTGCAGGCGCAGCTTGCGGCCGATCGTGCCGCTGCTGTCGTCGATCACCGGGAAGCCGAAGCCGTTGGTTTGCGCGAAGGTCGAGATCGCGGATCGGCTGGTGCCGCGACCGATACCGACGACACGGAAGTTGTTGTCCGCGCCCTTCTCGTGGAGCGCCTGCACGGCGCGCCCGACGGAGGCGCTCTTCGGGTCGCTCGGATCGAAGAAGAAGAGCACGATGCGATCGCCGAGCATCGACTGCATGGAGAGGTTCGTGCCGGCAAGGGTCGGCCCGTCGAAGTTCGGGATCGGTCGCTCGTTCGAATGACGCGGTGCTTTCTCGGCCTTCTTCGGCTTCGTGACGACGCCGCTGGCCGCCACGTCCGTCACACCGGCGGCGGGCGTTCCCAGGGCAGGCGGAGTCTTCGAGGTCGCCGGAGTCGCCGAAGCCGGGTCGGGCGGCGCCGTCGCGTCGGAGCCGTCGCCCGAGCAGGCGAGCAGAAGGGAGCCGACGAGCAGGGTGCAGAAGACGACCGCCCACGGAGCGGGGCGGTGGGCGGCCCGACGGGCGCCGGGTCGGGCGGCCGGAGTGCGGCGCCCGCGAACCAGTGACTTTCGCATGCGCCGCAGGGTAGCAGCCCGGTCGCGCGAAGTGTCGGTCCGGAGCGGCGAAGTGTCCGCGGAACGGTCAGTTTCCGGCCTTCTGCTTCTCTTTCAAGTCGTCGACGAGCGCCTTGAATCCCGCGTTCGCCGGCTCGAAGGTGAGGGCCATCTGCAGGTTCTGGATCGCGCCCGCGAAGTTGCCGCTCTTGATGTCGGCCTCCGCCTTGGCGTGGAACTGTCGGCCCTGGGCGGTCGCGCCGCGGCACTCGGACTTGCGTGCCTCGACGTGCGCGTTCTTCGCCTCGGCGATCTGGATCCGGAGCGTCGAGGCACTGTCGTTCTCGTCGCGCTTCGAGTCGTAGGCCTTGCGTCGTCGCGCATCGCGGAGCACGCAATAGGCTTCGGTGATCCGCTTCGAGATCTGCCCGCAGGTGGCGCGGAGATCGTCCGGGAGCGTCCGGTTCGCATCCGGATGGAAGCTGCGCGAGCTCGCGTGGTACGCCTTCCGGATCTCGGCGGACGTCGCCTGCGGGGCGACGCCGAGGAGCTGGTAGTAGTCCAGCTCGTCCATGATCCGGGCGAGGGCTTCGATCTCGAGGGGGTCGATCGCGGTGCTCATCGGGCGGGGCGTCTCTCTCGTGCGGGTGGGTCGGAGGCAGGCAAGGCGGACCTTCCTACTTCTCCTCCTCCGTCAGCTCGATCTCCGGACCGGCGAGGTCCCCACCCGAGGTATCGAAGAAGCCGTCGTCTTCGTCGGCGTCCGCGGGCGCGTCGAGGGGGATGCCCGTGGCCGGGACGCCGTCGTCGGCCTCCTGGGTGAGCTGCAACAGCTCGTCGTCGTCGACGAGGTCGAGCTCTTCCTCGTCGACGTCGAGCGCCTCGAGATCGAGCGCGTCGTCGCGTCCCATCGAGAGGTCCTCGCTGCCGTCGCCGAAGGGCGAATCGGCGTCCGCCGCCACGACCGGCGTCGGGCTGCCCGGCTCGTCGCCGGCGACCGTGATCGGCTGGATCTGCTCGCCGGCGGCCTTCTCGGCGGCGACCGCCGTGGCGACGCGTCCGGCGACGTCCTGCTCGATGATCTTCTCGATCTCCTGCTCGGCGAGGCCGGAGGAGAGGGTGATCTGGGTCGAGGCGGCTTCGCCGGTCCGCTGGTCGGCGGCCGTCACGTTCACGATGCCGTCGGCGTCGATCTCGAAGGTCACGTCGATCTTCACGTCGGCGCGCAGTCCCTTCTCGAAGCCCGAGAACTCGAACTGCCCGAGCAGCGTGTTGTCCTCGGCCTGCCGGTGGTCCCCCTGGTAGACGCGGATCTGAACCGCTTCCTGGTGGTCCTGGAACGTCGTGAAGGTGCGCGTCTGCTCGATCGGGACCGGCGTGTTGCGCTCGATCACCGGCTCGGCGAGCCCCCCCGCGACACCGATGCGGAGGTCGAGGGGCGTCACGTCGAGGAGCATCGAGTCCTGCGCTTCGCCCACGAGCGAAGCCGCGTGGATCGCCGCGCCCATCGACACGACCTCGTCCGGGTCGACGTCGACGCGGGGCTCCTGCTGGAAGTAGTGGGCGACCGCCTCGCGGATGATCGGGAGGCGCGTCGGGCCGCCGACCAGGATCACGCCGTCGAGGTCGCGCACCGTGAGGTCGGACTGTTGGAGCGCTTCGTCGCAGACCTTGAACGTCCGCATGACCAGGTCCTGGGTCAGCTGCGTGAACTCTTCGCGGGTGATCGTGCGCTCGAGGCCGAGGACCTCGCCCGCGTCGTTGGTCATGACGTCGTCGAGGGCGACGTGGGTCTCCTCGTCGACCGAGAGCGCCTTCTTCGCGTTCTCCGCGGCGAGCTTCAACTTCTCGTAGGCGTAGGGATCGTTGCGCGGATTGATGCCGTACTTGCCGACGAAGTCGTCCGCGAGCAGGTCCATGATCCGGTCGTCGAAGTCGTCGCCGCCGAGGAAGGTGTCGCCACAGGTCGCCAGGACCTCGAAGATGTCCTTCCCGATCTCGAGGACCGAGATGTCGAAAGTGCCGCCGCCGAGGTCGTAGACGGCGACGCGCTGGTTCAGGCCCATGCCGAAGCCGTAGGCGAGGGCGGCGGCGGTCGGCTCGTTGAGGATGCGGAGCACGTCGAGGCCGGCGATGCGGCCGGCGTCCTTGGTGGCCTGGCGCTGGTTGTCGTTGAAGTAGGCGGGGACGGTGATCACGGCCTTGGTCACGGGCTCGCCCGCGTGGCGCTCCGCGATCTGCTTCATCTCGCGCAGGACCATCGCCGAGATCTCGGGAAGGGAGAACTCCTCCTCGCGGATCTCGATGCGCACGCCGTGATTCGGTGCCTCGACGATCTCGTAGGCGTAGATGGCCTGGGCCTTCTTGACCTCTTCGGAGAAGTAGTACCGGCCGATCAGGCGCTTCGCCGAGCTGACGGTCTGCGCCGGCGCGTGGATCACCTTCGCCTTCGCCGAGTTTCCCACCTCGACGCTGCCGTCGTCATGGAAATGGACGACGGAAGCGGAAGTCCGCTCGCCGTATGCGTTGTCGAGGACCTTGACCTGCCCATCCTGCATCATCGAAACGCAGGTGTTGCTCGTCCCCAGATCGATTCCAACGGCGATCTCCGCCATCTCGGCTCCTCTCGCATCGGAAGTGGGGGCGCCCGGTCGGGCCGGATGCGTCCCCCTCGCGACGCACGGATCGCCGGCCTGCGTACCCTTCGGGGGCGGCGCAGTGCCCGGCGCTACCCTGGGCGTATCGGTCGGCGGGAACCCCGACTGAACGGGGCATCGTCCCCTCGGCAGGCCCCGGGGCCAGGCGTGCGGGCGGTTTCAGGATGGTTCCGGACCTGCCTTGTGCTATCCGGGGGTCTGTCCACGCGGGGAACGCGCTGGCGCCCGTCTGGGCCCCGCGAACCCGTTCCGGCGGCCCACGCGGCCGCGATCCGAGCAGGAGCCCAGCCCGATGTCCGGTCATTCCAAGTGGTCCACGATCAAGCGCAAGAAGGGCGCCCTCGACGCGAAGCGAGGGAAGATCTTCACCAAGCTGATCCGTGAGCTGCAGACCGCGGCCCGGATCGGCGGCGGGGAGATCGACTCGAACCCGCGCCTGCGCCTGATCGTCGACAAGGCCAAGCAGGCCAACATGCCCAAGGACAACATCGAGCGGGCGATCGCCAAGGGCGTCGGCGGGACCGACGGCGAGTCCTTCGAGGAGATGGTCTACGAGGGGTACGGCCCGGGCGGGACCGCGATCCTGATCGAGGCGCTGTCCGACAACAAGAACCGCACCGTCGGCGACGTGCGTCACGTCCTCTCGAAGAACGGCGGCAACCTCGGCGAGAGCGGCTGCGTCGCCTATCTGTTCGAGAAGAAGGGCTTGATCGCCTTCGATACCGAAGGGCTCGATGGCGACGCCGTGTTGGAGGCGGCGCTGGAGGCGGGCGCGGACGACGTCGTGGAGGGCGAATCGAACCTCGACGTCGTGACGTCGCCGACGGATTTCCACGCGGTCAAGGAAGCGCTCGAGGCCGCCGGATTCACGCCCGCGACGGCTGAGCTGACGATGGAGCCTTCGACGACGGTCCAGCTCGCGGGCAAGGAGGCGGAGCAGATGCTGCGCCTGGCCGATGCCCTCGAGGATCTCGACGACGTCCAGAATTTCTACGCGAACTTCGACATCTCCGAGGAGGAGCTGGAGAGCTTCGCGAGCTAGCGCCCGCTGGCGTGAGCCAGCGAGAGCGTGCGTGAACGCGGCCCGGGCCGCGACCGAGGTGTGACATGCGGATCCTGGGGGTGGATCCTGGTTCGAACGCGACGGGCGTCGGCCTGATCGAGCGTTCCGGCTCGCGGGTCGTCCACGTACACCACGCGGTCCTGCGTCCGCCGGCAGGGGCGGACCTCGCGATCCGTCTCGACCACCTTCACCGCGAGCTCGGGCGCGTCGTCGCCGAGTTCGCGCCGGAGGTGGCGGTCGTCGAGCGCGTCTTCCTGGCGGCGAATCCACGCTCGGCGCTCGTCCTCGGACAAGCGAGAGGAGCCCTGCTGGCCTGTCTCGGCGCCTCGGGCGTCCGCGTCGCCGAGATCGCCGCGCGCGAGGCCAAGAAGGCGATCACCGGTGCCGGTGGCGCCGACAAGGCGCAGATGCAGCAGATGGTCACGCGGCTGCTGGGCCTGTCGAAGCCGCCGCCGACCGACGCCGCGGATGCGCTGGCGCTCGCGCTCTCGCACGCCCAGGCCGGCCAGCTCGCCGATCTGCCGATCCGCGGTCGCCGCCGCAACCATCGTCGCGCGCTGACCGAAGCGCTGTCGGGCCGCGGTGTGGGGACGCCGTCATGATCGCGTGGCTCGAAGGCCAGCTCCGGGAGAAGGCCCCGACCCGGATCGTCCTCGACGTGCGCGGTGTGGGCTACGAGCTTCTCGTTCCGCTCTCGACCTTCGAGACGCTGCCGGATCTCGGCAAGACGGTCTCGCTCCTCGTCCATACCGCCGTCCGCGAGGACGCGATCACGCTCTACGGATTCTCGTCGTCCCTCGAGAAGGAGCTCTTCCATCTCCTGCTGAAGGCGAACCGCGTGGGGCCGAAGCTCGCGCAGTCGATCCTCTCGGGCATGGAGCCCCATCGCCTGCTGCGGCTCCTCCGCGACGCCGACGCGAAGGGCCTGAAGAAGGCGCCGGGGGTCGGTCCGAAGCTCGCCGAGCGGATCGCGGTCGAGCTGCGGGACGAGGCGGAGAAGCTCGCGGGGCGACTCGGCGGTGACGCGCCCACCGGCCAGCCGACGGTCGTAGGCGAGGTGGCGCCGGACGAGGAGCTCTTGTCCGCCCTGGTGAACCTCGGCTATCCCCGCAATCAGGCCGAGCGCGTCGTCGCGGCGGCGCTCGCCGAGGCGGCGCCGGGCGCTTCGCTCGAGGAGCTGATCCGGGTGGCGCTGCGGCGGCTCGCGCCTTGAGCGGCCGGCCGGCGGAGGAGGGGAACGCGTGGACCGAGGAGAACTGAGCCTTTCGCAGCAGCCCGAGGAGGGCGGTGCGGAGGAGTCGCTCCGGCCCCAGAACCTCCAGGAGATGGTCGGCCAGCCGCGGCTGCGCGAGAACCTCTCGGTCTTCGTGCAGGCGGCGCGGGAGCGGGGCGAGCCCCTCGATCACGTCCTCTTCCACGGCCCGCCCGGGCTCGGCAAGACGTCCCTCGCCCGGATCGTGGCGGCGGAGCTCGGCGCCCAGTTTCGCGCGACGAGCGGCCCCGCGATCGAACGTCCCGGCGACCTCGCCGCGCTCCTCTCGAACGTCGAGAGCGGCGACGTGCTCTTCATCGACGAGATCCATCGCCTCTCGCCCTCGGTCGAGGAGATCCTCTATCCTGCGATGGAGGACTTCCAGCTCGACCTCCTGATCGGGGAAGGGCCGACGGCACGATCCATTCGCCTCGACCTGCCGCGCTTCACGCTGGTCGGCGCGACGACCCGGGCGGGGCTGCTGACCTCGCCGCTGCGCGATCGCTTCGGCTGGTCCGCACGCCTCGAGTACTACCCGGTCGAGGATCTCGAGCAGATCGTCCGCCGCTCCGGCGGCCTCCTCGGAGTCGACGTCGAAGGCAAGGCCGCCCACGAGGTCGCCCGTCGCTCCCGCGGTACGCCGCGGATCGCGAACCGGCTGCTGCGTCGGGTGCGGGACTTCGCGGCGGTCCGGGACGGCGACGCGGGTCGCGTCCTCCTCGACACCGCGCGCTTCGCCCTCGATCGCCTCGACGTCGACGAGGCCGGCTTCGACGGTCTCGATCGCAGCTTCCTCTCGACCCTCGTCGAGAAGTTCGCGGGCGGCCCCGTCGGTCTCGACACCCTCGCGGCCGCCGTCGGCGAGGACAAGGGCACTCTCGAGGACGTGGTCGAGCCCTACCTGATCCACTGCGGCCATCTCGCCAGGACGCCGCGCGGACGGGTCGCCACCGAGCGCGCCTTCGCCCACCTCGGCGTGCCCTATACCGCCAGCTAGCGCGTCTTCGGCGCGGGCGACATGCTCGCCCGCGTGCCGGGCAGGCGGCCGAGATTCTCGAGGATCATCAGCGGTGCGTCCGGATCCTGCGTGGTGAACGTGATGATCTCGTCGAGACCGTCGCCGTCCAGGTCCGCCGCGCGACTCTGTCCGCTCGCGAGGGGGATCGGCTGGCGGTCGACGGTCGACCCGAACACCAGCGTTCCCTCGACGACGCGGCCCATCCGGAACGTGATCGCCTCGTCGCCGTCGGCCAGGTAGAAGTCCTTGATCCCGTCGCCGTTCCAGTCGCCCAGATTGGGGATCACGCCGGCGATCGCGCCCTCGGCGAAGTCGATCTTGAACGCGAAGTCGTCCTCGAAGAGCACGCGCAGGCCGCCCGGGGCTTCCGGGTCGAGGCGGAGGACGCGGATCTTCGTCGTCGCGCTTCGCGTGAGGAGGAAGCGGACGATCTGGAGCACGCCGAACTCGATGCTCGCCTCGAGGATCTCGTCCACGCCGTCTCCGTCGGCGTCCACGAAGGTGAAGGTCGAGTAGCCGTCTTCGATGAGGCGCTCTGCGGAGGGCGGGTCGGAGATCGCGACCCCTTCGCCGGGGTTCAGGAAGATGCGCGTGAGGGACTGGCCGTCGGAGAGGCCACCGGAGATCGTGCTGAGCATCAGGTCGGCGCGGGTGTCGCCGTCGATGTCCCGGGCGAAGTAGTTCGTCGCCGTGGCCCCGGGCTCGCGCTCGGTCTCCTCGTCGAAGGGTTGGAAGGGGATGCGTCGACTCGGCTCGGCCGGCAAGCCCTCCGGTCCCGCGTGGTAGACGAAGATCTCGAAGCGCCCGAGGGCGAAGAGATCGAGCCGTCCGTCGCCGTCGTCGTCGGCGCGTGAAATCGACGGCCAGCTCACGCGCTGGGTCATCCACTGCCATTCGATCTCGGGCAGGTCGGGCATGTAGGTCCGGTAGGTGGCCTGCATCGGCATGGGCAGGGCGCGTGTCGCGCCGGTCGTGAGGTCCACGAGCCAGCCGCCGCGCAGAGCCGGCACCAACGCGACCGGCGGACCCAGGTCGTGCCAGTCGTCCACCAGGGGAATACGCGACACGTCCCAGGGACGTTCGGGGAGGGCCAGGCCGCCCGGCACGGGGAAGACCCGGGGCGGGTCGTCGCTCGCGAGGGCCTCGACCCGGAGCCCCTCGCCGGAGGCGAGCACGAGCTGCGGTCCGGAGCGTCCGGGAAGCAGGGCGACGTCGACCACCCCGGTCTCCGGCGGCAGCGCCCGCTCGACGATCCGCGGGTCCCCGGGGACCAGGGCCGCGCCGCAGGGCATCCAGGTCAGGCGCTTCTCGAGCGCCGGCGGCGTCCCGACGCTCGACAGGATCAGCAGATCCTGTGCAGCGTGGGCGCAAGCGCCACGCCGCAGGGGCCAGACCTGGTGGATCCGTCCCTGGATCTCGTGGGTCTGGATCGTGAACGGCGTTCGATCCTGGGCCTCGACCGGGCCCGCGGCGGCCAGGAAGCCCGTCAGGAGCACCAGAAGCGCCAGGGGCAACCGGAGCGCTCGGATGCGCGCGCCAGGCGCCGCGTCGGCGTGTCGTCCGGAGCACGGAGGCTCGGACGGGCGGATCGACGGGGGCGGGGACACGCCGGGCAGGGTAGGCAAGGCGGAGGTGGATGCCGCCCCCGACGCGCTTCCGGGCTCAAATCGACCCGACGAACGGCCGATGGACTGGACGGGAGTCCTACGTCCGCGGGCCGAGTGGTCCGCATGCGGAGGCTTCCGCAGGGCGGGGCCCGGATCGGGCCTCGCGTGGAAACGTCTCGTGCGAACCGTCGCCAGAATTCTGTCGCTGCCCATCGCCCTCGTGCTCGTCGCCTGCGGCGGCTTCGCCCTGCTCGCGAGCTACGGGACCGGCACCGAGCTCGCGGATCAGACCCGTCGCCAGCTCCAGGCCTTCAACGGGTGGGTGATCGACCAGGGCGTCGGCGTTCCGCGGGACGCGGCGGTCGGCTTCGAGGAAGCCGTCGCCGAGACCTTCCTGCGCTTCGTGCTCCTGCCCGCCGGGCTCGTCCTGCTGGGCTTTGCCCTGGGCGCGATCGGCCGCGGCGACGTCGTCGACGTGGCGCCTCGGGAGCCGAACGGCGAGGACGCCTCGGACGAGGACGCCGCTTCGCGCACCGACAAGCGCACCGCGAAGAAGATCGTCAAGCAGGCCGCGGCGCTCAAGAAGCAGGGGGATCTGCTCGAGGCGGGCGATCTGCTGTGGAACCACGAGCTGCTCGACGAGGCCGCCGAGATGTTCATCGAGGCCGGCGAGTTCGCGCGCGCCGCCGAGATCCGACACGACCAGAACCGCTTCGTCGAGAGCGCCCAGCTCCATCTCGAAGGCGAGAACTACGAGGCCGCCGGCTCGATCTTCGGTCAGCAGGAAGAGTGGGCGCAGGCCGCCGAGTGCTACCTCAAGTGCGGCCACAAGAGCGTCGCCGCGGAGATGTTCGAGAAGGCGGGCAACCACCGCGAAGCGGCCCACTGCTACCGGGAGACCGATTTCCAGCGCCACGCCGCGGCCATGTACGTGAAGTGCAAGGACTGGCAGCTGGCGGCGCAGTGCCTCGAGACCGTCTTCGTCGAAGAGGGCAGCGGGGCGGGCCTCGATCCGAAGAAGGCCGCGGACATGGCGAAGCTCGTGCGGCAGGCGGGCAAGCTCTGGCTGAAGGCCGAGCAGCCGGACAAGGCGCTCGAGATCTTCGTGCGCGGAGGGTGCTCGGCGGAGGCCGGCGAGGTCTCGACGATGCTCGGGGACCACGAGGCGGCCGCGAGTCACTACCGCCAGGCCGGCGAGGTCGAGAAGGCGGCGGAGTCCCTCCGACAGGCCGGCAACGACCAGGACGCCGCGCGTCTGCTCGGTCACCACCTGCGCGACGCCGGCGAGAACGAGCGCGCGGCGGCGCTGCTCGAGGAAGCCGGCGATTTCATGGAAGCCGGCGATCTCTATCGCAGCCTCGAGCAGTACGAGCAGGCCGCCGTCAACTACGAGAAGCACAGCGGCTTCGCGGCGGCCGCCGAGATGTACCAGCTGGCCGGGGACCGTGAGAAGGCGGGTGTCGCCTTCGAGAAGGCGGGCCGATTCACGGAAGCCGCCGAGTGCTTCGCCCTCGCGGGCGTGGCAGCCCGGGAAGCCGAGCTGCTCGAGAAGGCCGGGGACTTCCTCCGGGCCGGCGACATCTACCATCGCGAAGGCATGGACGAGGAGGCGATCGCCGTCCTCCAGAAGGTTTCGCAGGAAGACGAGGACTTCGCTCGCTCCGCCGCGATCCTCGGAGACATCTTCGCCGCCCGGGGCCAGAACGCCATCGCGATCACGAAGCTCCAGCAGGCGATCGGGGACACCGAGCTCACCCGCGAGAGCGTCGACGGGTTCTACAAGCTCGCGGTGATCTACCAGGAAGATGGCAAGGCCCGGGAGGCCCTCGAGATCTTCGAGAAGGTCATGGCCTTCGACTACCACTACCGCGACGTCGAGAACCGCCTCGCGGAGACGCGCGCCGTGGTGCAGGAGAACGAGCCGATCGCCCCCCTGAACGACGCCGGAGGCGAGGGCGCCGGAGCCGATCGGACGCCGAACCAGCGCGCCGACGACGGGCGCTACCAGATCGTCGGCGAGCTCGGCCGCGGCGGGATGGGCATCGTCTACAAGGTCCAGGACACGGTCCTCGACCGCCTGGTCGCCTTCAAGGTCCTGCCCCAGGCCCTCACCGAGAATCCCCAGGCGATCAACAACTTCATGCGCGAGGCCCAGGCCGCCGCGAAGCTCAACCACCCGAACATCGTCACCGTCTACGACACCGGCGAGCAGGCGGGTCGCTACTACATCGCGATGGAGTACGTCGAAGGCACGACGCTCAAGGAGATCCTCCGCCGCCGTGGCGCGATCTCGCCCTCGGGCATCCTCCACGTCCTGATGCAGATCAGCGAAGCGCTCGCCTACGCACACGAGAAGAAGGTGGTCCATCGCGACATCAAGCCGGCGAACGCGATGTGGACCCGCGACAAGAAGGCCAAGCTGATGGACTTCGGTCTCGCCAAGGTGGTCGAGGAGGCGCGCAACCACACGACCGTGGTGGCCGGTACGCCCTACTACATGAGCCCCGAGCAGACCCTCGGCAAGAACATCGACCACCGGACCGACGTCTACTCGCTGGGCATCTCGATCTTCGAAATGGCGACCGGGACGGTGCCCTTCAAGGAAGGGAACATCCCCTACCACCACGTGCACACCGCGCCGCCGCGCATGCAGGACCTGAAGCCGGACGTTCCGGACGTGCTGTCGCGGATCGTCGAGCGCTGCCTCGAGAAGGATCCGGCCAACCGCTACCAGTCGGCGCGCGAGATCCTGAACGAGGTCCGGGCCTCGCTCCAGAACGCGGCGGCCGTCGGTCTCGACAAGACGAACGAGTAGCTCGCCCGCGCTACCCTCCGAAGGGTCCGGTCCGGAGAAGGGCGCGGATCCGAGGGAGGGGGCCGATGTCCCAGGCGACGATCGCCCGCCACGTCGAGGTCGAAGGCGTCGGGCTGCATTCCGGTCAGCCCGCGTGCGTCCGACTCGAGCCGGTGATCGGAAGCGGCCGGACGATGGGGCGCACCGACGGCGTCGTCTTCCCGGTGCACGTGCACGCGGTTCGCGACGGTGCCCGCGCGACCCGGCTCGGCGTGGACGACTGGGACGGCGCCGACGTCTCGACGGTCGAGCACCTCCTCGCGGCCTTGTCCGCCCTCGAGATCGATCACGTCTTCATCGGGGTCGAGGGTGGGGAAGTGCCCGCCCTCGACGGGAGTGCCGCTCCCTTCGTCGAGCTGATCCGGAGCGCCGGTCGGGAGGGCGCGCCCTCGGAGCGGCTCAGCCACCAGCCCGTCGTCCTCGACGAGCCGATCGAAGTCCGCGACGGAGACCGCTTCGTGCGCGCCGAGCCCGCGGACCACTTCGGCTTCCGCTACGCGATCGACTTCGACCATCCAGCGATCGGCCGGCAGGAGATCGTGATCGACCGCCTCACCCCCGAGCGCTTCGCCGAGGAGATCGCGCCGGCGCGCACCTTCGGATTCCTGAAGGATCTCGACGCGCTCCGGAGCGAGGGGCTGGCCGGTGGGGCGAGTCTCGAGAACACCCTCGTCTTCGACGATTCGGGCGTCGTCAACGAGGGCCCGCTCCGCTTTCCCGACGAATGTGTCCGCCACAAGGCGATCGACCTGATCGGGGACCTCGCGCTCCTCGACGCGCCGCTCCAGGCGTTCGTGACCGCGAACAAGGCGGGGCATCGCCTCCACCACAGGCTGGTGCGCGAGATCGAGGCGCGGCGCTAGGCGACGTCGATCGGGCTTGGCCGGATCGCGGTGCCCGGCGAGGGGCGTCGGTGCTCGCCGTCCTCGCGCCCCGCGCGAGCGGCTTCATTCCCCGTAGTCTTCGAGCTCCCGCGCGAGCGGCGCGGTCAGGGTCGGATCGGTGAACTGGAGGCCGACGCCGGGCGTTCGCACGCTGCCGTCCTGCTCCTCGCGCGCCGCGTGATACCAGGTGACGCGGGCTTCGAGCTCGTGGAGCGCTTCGCCGCCGGGGATCCGGAAGCGCACCTTCACGATCTCGCCGCGGGTCATGGCCAGGTCCGTCTGAAGGAACATCCCGCCGGCGCCGAGGGTCGTCGCGTAGTCGCAGTGGATCCCGCCCTGCGCCTGGTAGTCGACCAGGATGCGGACGGTCATGCGTCGGTGCTTTCGCGTGTTCTTCGGGGTTCGGCGGGCCATCCGGTTGCCTTTCTCGGGCTATCGATCGCGCTCGAGGCGATCGCAGAGCTGGGTGAGGATGCGAACGAGCAGCGCCCGCGCGGTGGGGCTCGACGAGGTGAGCGTCGCGATCTCCGCGCCTTCGAAGGCGGGCGACTCGGCCGTCTCGGGCTCCATCACGAGCAGGGCGCGCAAGACCGGCGCGAGGTCGCCACCGGTCCGGTCGACGACCTGGGCCGCCGCGATCGCGCGGAGGGACTCGCCCCAGCGGGCGTGATCGTGGGCTTCGATTGCGTCCAGCGAAGTCTCCTCGACGATCCGGCGCACCTTGCGGCGGGTCCACCTTCCGAGGGCCTCGTCGAGTCCGGCGCGGAAGCGGCTGTCGGCGCCGTTGCCCCCCGGATCCAGGAAGAGGGCGCCGAGGGTCGAGAAGAGCGCCGCGCGGTCGTCGGCCTCGAGGCGGGCGAGTCCCGGCGCGCTGAGTTCGTCCTCGATGTCGGAGATCTGTCGGAGGGCCTGGTCGATCGCGGCATCGTCCGACGTGGCGCGTTCGGGGACGGCGCCGGTCAGGACGCCGCCGAGCTCGTCGCGGACGAGGTGGGCGATCCGGCGCAGGCGCTCGGCGTCGTCGTCGACCATCGGCGGCCCCGGATGGATCGGGACGCGCAGCCCACTCGGACCGGTCGACGCCTCCTCGGGCGAGGCGAGCCCGAGGGCACGCAGCACGACGAGGGCCCCTTCCGCGACATCGGAGTTGCCGCGGCTCTCGGCGATGCGGACGACCGCGCGAAGGGAGGCCCCGGCCGTCGGGTTGGTCTCGAGGAGCTCTCGATGGATCGCGAGCGCTTCCCGCCAGCGCTCCTTCGAGTGGAGGAGGAGGCTGCCGAGGGAGGTTCGCGCGACGCCCAGGTCGGGCTGGAGCGCGAGCGCGTTCTCGTACGCCTCGATCGCCGCGTCGACGTCTTCGAGCGGACCCGAGAGGAGTCTGCCGCGTTCGAGGTGGACATGCGCGAGCGTCGGGCTCTCCGGATCCGGGTGTCGATCGAGGAACTGCGAGAGCACCCCGTCGGCATCGACCCAGTCACCGGCCCGTCGAGCGAGTCGCGACTCGCAGAGGGCCGCCTCCGTCGTTCGACGATCCCAGCGCGACGATTCGCCGTAGCGCTCTCGCGCCTCGTCGAGGTCGCCTGCGACCTCGGCCAGCCGGGCGGCGCGGAGCGAGATCTGTGCGGACAGCGGGCTCGGCTCGATCGCTTCGAGGGCCTGGCGGCAGAGTGCGCGCAGGTCCTCGTCGGGCGCGCGCTCGCTCGCGAGCTCGCAGAGCAGCAGCCACGCGGGCGCCAGCTGCGGGTCCGTCTCCGTCGCGTATTCCAGATGGGTCGTGGCCGTGTCCTTGCGGTCGAGGGCCAGGGCGTGCTCCGCCGCGCGGAAGGCGGCCGCCGCGCGCGTCTCGCGATCCGACGACGCCTCGCTCCATCGCTCCAGGGCACGCATCGCCTCTTCCGGCCGCGCCGCGCGCTCGTGAACACGGACGAGGCCTTCGTGGGCCGACTCGATCGTCCGATCGGCGTCGATCGCGTCCTCGTAGCGGGACCAGGCCGCGTCGAGCAGCTCTTCCGCCTCGAGTCCTCGCGCGATCATCGCGAGGTGCTCGGCGCGGTTCGGATCGTCGCCGCCGAGGTCGAGCCGATGCTCGAGGAGCGGGCGCGCGGCGGTGTAGGCGCCGTCCTCGAAGTGGGCGCAGGCCACGCCTTCGAGGGCTTCGATCTGGTCTCCGTCGAGCTCGAGGGCCTCCTCGAAGAGGCGCCGGCTCGCGTCCTTGTGACCCAGTCGGAGGGCGGCGCGGCCACCGAGCACGGCGACCTCGAGACGCGTCGCGTCGTCGAGGGCTCCCGCGCGGGCGAGCTCGAGGGCGGTCGTCGCTTCGACCTCGGTCTCGTCGTCGAGCTCCAGCGCGCCGGCGACGCGCGCGCGTGCGGCATGCCCTGCGAGGCTCGACGGATCGAGGTCGGTCGCGCGAACGAGCAGGCGATGGGCCGTATCGAGATCGCTTTCCTGGAGACAGGCCGCCGCGGAGATGCAATCCTGCGCCGCGACGTCGTCGGGGGCGTGCTCGGCGGCGCGTTCGAACGCCTCCGCCGCGTCGGTCCACCGCTCGGCCGTGCGGTCGAGCTCCGCGCGCAATCGCCACGCTGCGGAACTCTCCGGATCGACGGCGGTCGCGCGTTCGGAACGGGCATGGGCCTCGGTCGCGTCGCCCCGGGCGACGAGGGCGCGGGCCAGCTCGAGGTGGTCTTCGAGCGCCGCGCCACTGTCCTCGCGGTCGCACCACCGGCCGAAGGTCTCGCAGAACGCGCTGTCGTCGCCTGTGGCTTCGAAGAGCCGAGCCAGCCGGAGCTCGTCGGGGGCGGCGAGCCGATCGAGGTCCGCGGCCTGCCGATAGGCCTCGATCGCGTCGTCCGGGGCGTCGAGGGCGTCCGCCGACAGACTCGCGAGCCGCAGCCAGATCTCTCGCCGTCGCGGGCTCGTCGTCTCGTCGTTGGCCAGGATTTCGAGTTCGCGCCGGTAGAGGTCCGCGGCGGCGACGTGCGCCTGACAGGCTTCGCGGACGTCGATCAGGCGGTGGAGCGTCTCGAGGTCGTTCGCGTCGAGGTCGAGGGCGAGCTGATAGCCGGCGGCGGCGCGCTCGCCTGCGCCGAGGCGCTGCCAGCAGAGGTCGCCGAGGCGGCGGGCGAGGACGATTCGTTCGTTGCGTTCGAGCCGGTCGGCCTCGTGGTACTCGGCTTCGAGCGCCCCGGCGACGGCTTCCCAGTCGCGCAGACGCTCGCTCGTCCGTCGCTGGCCGCGAATCGCGGCGCGCCGCAGCTCGCGGTCGCCTTCGGCTTCGCGATAGGCCTCGCGGGCGCCGGCCAGGTCGAGGAGCGCTTCTTCCCGGAGGCGTGCGAGCTCGAGCCAGTCGGCCGGCCCGCCCTGGCCGCGATCGAGATGTGCGGCCAACTCGACCGCGAGCTCGGGGCGTCGGCCCGTCCGGCGGAGCAGCGCGCGAAGGCGGGCGTGGTGTTCGGGCGTCGCGCGGTCTTCGTCGCGACACAGGACGCGCAGGTGGGCGAGGGCGCGATCGGCGTCGCCCATCAGCTCGTCCCAGGTCCGCGCCAGCTCTTCGCGCAGATAGCGCTCGAACTCCGGCGGCGTGTTCTCGGCGACGCTCGGCTCGCCTTCGATCAGCGAGAGCTCCGCCTCCGCAGTCTGGATCCAGGCGTCGTGCCGGCCGGCGGCTCGCAGGGCGGCCTCGAGGGCGCCCAGCGCCGCCATCCGGTCGAGGGGCTCGTCTTCGGCTTCGACGTTCGCCTCGAGGTGCGGGACCGCACGCTCGGGCTTGGCGAGGTCGACGCAGTAGAGCGAAGCGAGGGCGCGGCGGAGTTCGGTGCGCTCGCCGGCGGGAAGGCGTTCGACGCGTGCCTCGAGGATCTCCGCGCGCTCGCCAGGGCGACCCATGAGGTCGAGCAGGCGATCGAGCTCGCCGAGAATCTCGTCGGGGTCGTGCGTGAGAGCGAGCGCATCCCGATAGGCGCCGATCGCGCGGCCCGGTGCGTGGAGCTCGCGTTCGAGCAGGCGGGCGCGCTGGAGGTGCAGCTCGCAGCGTTCCCCGTCCGTCGCGCGAAGCGAGAGCTCCTCGTCGAGGGCGCGCAGGGCGGCTTCGAAGCGGCCGGCCCGGCGATGGACTTCGGCGAGGCGCGCGAAGATCTCCGGATCCTCGGGTCGCTCTTCGCGCAGGCGGTTCAGCCAGGGCAGCGAAGCGTCGGGGCTGACCTGCGACCAGGCGATCTCCGCCGCCTCCTCGTAGAGGCGTACGCGCTCTGCGGCGGGCGATTCCATCGCCTCGACGAAGAGACAGTCGAGGACCGCGGGCCAACGCTCGAGGCGCTCGAGCTGCGCGCGCAGGGCGCTGCGCAGGCTCGCCCGTTGTCGATCGAAGGAGAGCGCCTCGCGGTAGCTGAGCACCGCCTGCTCCGGACTGGCGAGCTCCTCGGCGAGGAGTCGGGCGCGGCGTTCGAGGATCGAGGCGCGTTCCTCGTCCGGCAGCGTCGTGCCGAGGGCGCGATCGAGGAGCGAGAGCAGGCGCCGAGGATCATCGACGCGCTCGGCGAGCTCGAGGGCGTGCTGGAAGGCATCGCGGTGCTGCGGATGCGAGTCGAGGATCGACTCGAGATGGTGGAGGGCCTCGTCGGGCTCGCCGCGTTCGTCTGCGTGGAGTCGCGCGAGCTGAAGGCGAATCCCGATCGCCTCGTCTTCGCGCGCGAAGGGCAGACGCTTCTCGAGGAGCTCGGCGAGGGGTTCGGACTCGCCCTCGTGCTCGTAGATCTCGATCAGCGCGTCTTCGATCTCACGATCGTCCGGCGAGTCGACGGCCGCCGCGCGATACGCCCTCGCTGCGGCGTCGTAGTGGCCGAGCGCGTGCTCGGCGCGACCCAGGCGTACGCGCCAGGCGAGGGGGTCGGCGCGGACGTCGTCCCGCTCGAGCACCTGTCGCGAGAGCGCCGCCAGAGCGGACGGGTCCTCGGCTCGCTCGTAGAGCTCGGCGAGCGGGTCGGCGATCGTCGCCCGTGCTCCGAGCCCTTCCAGGGCGGCTTCGAAATGCGGTCGCGCGCGCGCGTCGTCCGCGAGGCGATCCGCATAGAGGGTCGCGAGGCGCAGGCGCAGATCGTGGGCATCGGCCGTCGAGTGGTCGCTCAGGTTCGACAGTCGCGCTTCGAGGATCCGCGAGGTCTCGTCGTGACGGTCCGATCGCGAATAGTGGAGCGCGAGGACCTCCGCCGCTTCGGCGTGGGTCGGATCGATCTCCAGCACGCGTTCGTAGTGGGCATAGGCCGCCTCCACGTCGCGGTCGTCGGGGCGCTCGTCGTCGTCCAGGTAGAGGCGGGCGGCGTTGACGCGAAGGGTGAACTCGCGCGGCTCGTCCGGTTCCGCGGCGAGCTCGGCCTCGACGACGCGCAACCAGTCTCCCGGTCGGTTCAGCTCGTTGCCGTAGAGGTCCGCGAGCTGTTGCCACACGTGGACCCGGTCCGTCGAGCGCTCGGCGATCCGTTCCAGCTGCTCGGCGCAGCCGGACAGGTCCTGGAGCCGGTCGCGGCACAGCGTCGCGATCTGCTCGCGGAGTGCGATCTCGTCCTCGCCGCTCGTCTGCGGGATGCGGTCGAGGAGGTGGTCGCGCAGCGCTTCCCACTCGCCGAGTGCCTCGAAGAGACGCTCGAGCCGACGGTCGGCGGCGTCCGCTGCCGGCGCCTCCGGGTAGTCCCGAAGGATCCGTTCGTAGAGCTCGCAGGCGCGCTGTCGCTCGCCGAGGGCCTCTTCCGTGATCGTCGCGCGTTCGAGCTCGAGGGCCGCACGCGTTTCGTCGTTGTCGGCCCAGCCCGCGCGTCGCTCGAGCAGGTCGCAGAGCCCCGCGGCGTCGTCCCCGCCGCGCAGGGCGCGTTCGAGCAGGTCGAGGATTTCGTCGCTGTCGGGGTGACGTTCGTGGAGGGCCGCGAAGATCTCGGCGGCCTCGTCGCAATGGCCGAGCGAATCGAGGAGTAGCGTCGCCCGACGCAGGTCCAGCTCGAAGGCCTCGTCCGACTCGTCGCCGAGCTGCAGACGACGCGTGTCGAGAAGGTGCGACAGCTCGGCATAGCGTCCCGCCAGCTCGAGCAGCGCTTCGAGCTTGCCAGGTGCTTCCGCCGGGCAGTCGGGCAGCTCGACCAGGCGCCAACGAACGACGATCGCCGTGTCGAGGTCGCCGAGCGGATCCTGAAGCGTGGCGGCGAGTTCCTCGAGCGGCTCGGCCCGGGATTCCTCCGGCAGGCGATCCGCCAGCAGTCGGAGCACGCGCACGAGATCCTGAGGACGGTCCAACGCGCGATAGACGTCGCAGAGCGAGGTCAGAATCTTGTCGTCGTCGGGCTGGGCTTCGAGCGCCTGCTCGAGCGCGGCGGCCGCTTCGGTGCCCTCGCCGAGCTCGCGATGGATCGCCGCTTGCCGCAGCAGCGCTTCGATGCGCTCGGCACCCGAGCGCAGCCTCGCCAGGGTGCGTCGGGAATCGACCTCCGCACGGGGGCGTTCGAGTCGCTGCTCGAGGTCGGCGCGTGCCGCCCAGGCGGCGTCGCTCCCGGAGGCGAGGTCGGTCCATCGCGTGATCCAGCCGAGGGCGCCTTCGAGATCGCCGCGGTCTTCGAGGAGGGGGGCTGCGCAGCGGGCCAGCGCGCCCATCTCGTCGCCGTCGCGGAGATCGACGGCCTCGCGGGCACAGACTTCGAGCAGCAGGTCCGGGTCGTCGCTGGCGTCCGCGATCGCGCGCAGGCCGCGCAGGGCCGGGGCGTTGCGATCGTCCTTCGCGAGCGCCCGGTCGAAGAGCGCGCGGGCCGCCGTCGCGTCGTCGAAGTGATCGACGAGGAGCTGACCCTGTCGCGCGAGGAGGTCCGCCTCGGCGTCCTCGCCCTCGGCGCCGATGGCGACGTCGAGGACCTCCCGAAGCGCGTTCCAATCGTCGAGCTTGCGGTGGAGGCGCTCGAGGGCATCGAGGGCGGGGCCTGCACCGGGCTCGAGGTCGAAGGCACGTCGCCAGGTCTGCCCGGCGGTCGCATCCTCGCCGAGATCCTCTTCCTGGATCGCCGCGAGCTCCCGCAGCATTCCGGCACGGGTCGCCGGGTCCTGACTTCCGTCGAGGGCCGTCAGGGTCTCGAGGACCTCGGCGAGCTCGAGCTTGGCGCCGTCGTCCCGCAGGAGCCGGGCCTGGAGGAGCAGCACGCGCTCGTCGTCCGGTCCTTCCCGATCCGCGGCGCGTCGGATCGCGGCGAGGGCTTCCTCGGTGTGGCCGAAGTCTGCGTGGAGCTCGGCCGCTTCGATCAGGGCCGACTGGGGCGTGTGGCGACCCGCGACCTCGAGCAGCTGGTCGAGATGGGCCAGGAGTGCGTCGCGATCTCCGTCCGCACGCTCGACGTCGCACGCGGCGAGCAGGACGGAGGCGTCCTCGGCGTTGAGCTCCGTCGCGCGGTCGACCCACGCGCGGGCCCGTGCGGGGGAGCCGAGATGGTTCAGCTGGATCTGACTCGCCTCGACGGCGATGGCCGCGCGGCTGCGAGCGCCGCTCGCGAGATCGAATCGACTCTCGAGCAGCTCGGAGACCGTGGACCAGTCCTCGGCTTCGGTCGCGAGGAGCAGCGACCACTCGACGGCGGCCGCCTGGAACGGATCGTCCTCGAGCGCGGACTTGAAGCAGCGGCGGGCGCGGGCGCGTTCGTCGAGGGGGCCGGCGAGCAGGGTTCCGAGCGTGATCCAGACCGGGGCCCGTTCGGGGCCGCGCAGGCGGTCGGTGAGCCGCTCGAGGATCGTGGCGGCATCGCGCAGCCGACCCGCCTCCTGATGGATCGCCGCCAGGCCTTCCAGCGCGGCGGGGAAATCCGGGTCCGATTCGAGGGCGCGTTCGAACGCGTTCCGGGCCTCTTCGGGATCCCCGAGATGTTCCTTCCACGTGCGGCCGAGCTCGGACTCGAAGGCGGCCCGCTCGTAGGGCGGCATCGAGGTCTGGCTCTCGAGCTCCGCGATCTGCAGGACCATGTCCCACTGGGCGCGGCGTTCGTGCATTCCGCGAAGCTGGCGAAGCGCGGGACGATTGGTCGGGTCGAGCCGCGCGAGCTCCCAGTAGATCTCGGTCGCGGCGTCGACGTCGAGGACGCGCTCCTCGAGGATCTGTCCGAGCCGGAAGAGCAGCGGGCTCTTCTGGGAGAGGTCGTCGGCGATCGAGGGCGCGGCGATGCGTGCGCGATACAGTTGCTCGAGCGCGTCCCAGTCGCCTTCGAGGAAGTAGTGCTCCTCGAGCGCCTCGAACGCCCGGCGATCGTCGGGGTGGGCCTGGAAGATCTTCTGTTGCGCGTCGAGACCGGTGGCCAACGTTGCCTCTCGTAGGTCGGGTCAGGGGTTCTCCGGACGTATCTATCGGCCTGTCCGGGGCAGCGCTTGACGACGGATTTCACGTGGTGATCCGGGGGGATCCGGTCCCGAGGCGCGAGTGGGAGAGCGGTTGGACGAGCTCGCGGGAGAGCGGAAGGGCCGAGGGGAAGAAGCCTCGATCGCGGAGGCCATCGCGACCCTGGCCGGGCGGGCGATGGACGCCCCCTGGAGTGCCGGGCAGATCCGGGAGGCCCTGGCTTCGCCCCGCGCCAGTCTGATGTGTCAGGAGGATGAAGACGGCGCGATGGTCGGCTTCGTCCTCGGTCGCCGGGTCGACCGGGACCTGGTCGAGATCGACCTGGTGGCGGTCGACCCGGACCGGCGCCGACGAGGGATCGGGTGCGCGCTGCTCGAAGAGCTGATCGCCGCGGAAGGCGAGGGCGGGGTGACCACGTTCCGGCTCGAGCTCGCCGCGCGCAATGCGGCGGCCGCCGCGCTCTATGCAGCCGTCGGATTCGTGGTCGTCGGTCGGCGGGCACGCTATTACCCCGACGGCGACGACGCCCTGTTGCTGACCTGGACCGCGGAGGACGCGGCGGCGGAGACGGGGCGCGACGGACGGAGGGGGGAGTGAGCGCGAACGGGCCGATCGTCTCGAGCGTTCCCGCGGCGCATGCCCCCATTCGTGGACACGGCGAGGTCGTTTCGAACGTCGTCGATGGAAACGGGCGCAAGCTCCGACTGCGCGTCGAGGGCTGGCCCGGCGCGTCCCCCGGCCAGTTCGTGATGGTCGGCGCCGGGCCGGAGTCGAGCGTGCCGCGGCGGGATCCGTTGCTGCCTCGACCGATGGCGGTCTTTCGTGATCTCGGTCCCGACGGCGAGGCGACCCGCGAGGTGGAGCTCCTCTATCGCGTCGTGGGCCGTGGAACGACGCTGCTCGCGGAAGCGGAGGAGGGCGACACCGTGTCGATCGTCGGTCCCCTCGGCGAGAGCTTTCCCGTCGATGGGGGAACCGGGCCGGCCCTCCTCGCCGGCGGCGGCACCGGAATCGCCTCTCTCTACGAGCTCGCGCGCGCCCTCGCTGCGCAGGGTCGGGAGACCGTCGTCATGCTCGGTGCGCGAGGCGAGCAGGACCTGATCGGACGGGGCGACTTCGCGGCCCTCGCGACCGAGGGCATCGAGCTGGTCTGCGCGACCGAGGACGGGAGCGTGGGCGTGGCGGGCTTCGTCACGGTGCCCCTCGGCGAGCGTCTCGCCGCGGCGGGCGCCGAGGCGACGGTCTTCGCCGTCGGCCCGACGCCGATGATGCGTGCCTGCGCGGATCTCGCGGCAGCGGCGGGAGCGCCTTGCCTCGTCTCCCTCGAGAATCCGATGGCCTGCGGCTTCGGCGTCTGTCTCGGCTGCGCGGCGCCCCGCGCAGAAGGCGGCTTCTCGCTCGTCTGCAAGGCGGGCCCGGTCTTCGATGCCCGGGAGATCGCCTGGGAGGGACTGCCGTGAACGTGGCCGACGTCGATCCTCGCGTCGAGCTCGCCGGCATCCCCCTGCGCAACGCCGTCCTGACGGCGAGCGGGACCTTCGGCTACGGAACCGAGTTCGCGCCCTTTCTCGATCTCGAGAAGATCGGCGGCTTCGTGGCGAAGAGCCTGACCCTGGAGCCGCGCTTCGGAAATCCGCCGCCCCGGATCGGCGAGACGCCGAGCGGAATGCTGAACGCCATCAGCATCGAGAACGTCGGGGTGAAGGCCTTCCTCGAGGAGAAGCTCCCCGCACTTCCGGCGGGCGTGGTCGTGATCGCGAGCGCCTTCGGCACCGCACCCGAGCAGTACGCCGAGCTCGCCGCCCGGGTGTCGCCCCATCCGCGGATCGCCGGGATCGAGATCAACGCGTCGTGCCCCCACGTGAAGGCGGGCGGGATCGAGTTCGGCCAGGACCCGCAGCTGCTCGGCGAGCTCGTGCGCACGGTCCGCGCGGCGACCGAGGGACCGCTCCTGGTGAAGCTCTCGCCGAACGTCACGCGGATCGCCGACATGGCGAAGGTCTGCGAGGACGAGGGCGCCGACGGCATCTCCCTGATCAATGCGGTCCAGGCGATGGAGATCGACGTGCGGACGCGCAAGCCGATCCTGTCGAACGTGCTCGGCGGCCTGAGCGGTCCGGCCATCCGACCGATCGCTCTACGCATGGTCTACCAGGCGGCCCAGGTCGTGAACATCCCGATCTGCGGCATCGGCGGCATCAGCCACGCCGAGGACGCCGTCAAGTTCCTTCTCTGCGGGGCCTCCGCGATCCAGGTCGGGACCCTCAACTACCTGGAGCCCGGCGCCGCCGAACGGATCGCGCAGGGGATCGCGCAGTACGCCGCCGACCACGGCTTCGCGCGCGTGGCCGACCTGACCGGCGCCCTCGAGCTCGGCTGAGCCCCCTCGCTGCGCCGGCTTTCCCCGGGGTATAGGATTCGAGAAGTGGCCGAAGTTGCCATTCCTCGCACCTTCCTATAATTTGCGCGGGCTTTCGAGGCGCCCTGCGCCTGGAAGGTGAAAGCTTTTCGGGTCGATCGATCGACGGAATCCCTCTCGGGGGGCGCCCGAGGTCGATGGGAACCAACCGGGAAAGTGGGCGTTTCGTCCGCTTTTTTTCGTTTTGGCGCCTGGGTTTACGCGATCTCGCCGAGAAGCGCGAAAGAAGTGCTGATGCCGGGTCAGGTGGTGGGGTCCGGACCGACGAGGGAGGAAGGAAGCGATCTATCGAGACATCCCGGAGGAGCTGCGCGCGATGATCGAGCCGGTCGTGGACGAGCACGGCTGTGAGCTCGTCGACGTCGAGGTGGCCCGCAACCGAGGGCAGGGACTGCTGCGGATCACCGTGGACTCCCCGAGTGCCGACGGGCGGGTGCCGATCGACCGATGCGTGGCGATTTCGCGGGAAGTCGAGACGTTGCTCGATGCGGCCGACGCCATGACCGGCGCGTACCAGCTCGAGGTCTCGTCCCCCGGACTCGATCGATTGCTCGGAAGAGAAAAGGACTTCGTTTCGGCGGTGGGGCAGGAGCTCAAGCTCCGGACGAGGCGTCCCTTCGAGGGGCGAAAGCGATTTCGAGGACGGTTGCTCGCCGTGGACACGCAGCGCGAGCCGGCCGTTCTCCAGATGGACGTCGATGGCGAGTCGTTCGCGATTCCCTTCGACGAGGTCGAGAAGGCCAACACGATCTACGAGTTCACGAGCGCGGATTTCGGGAAGCAGGGAGGCGAGAAGCCGGGCCCGCGGACGTCGCACCGCAAACGCCAGAACCGCCAGAACGGCCGGAACGGAAAGAAGCGCTCGGGGAAGGCCAAGCCTCAGAGCCGAGGCCAGGTGGAGAAATCATGATTGGGATGAACCTCAAGCGGGAAATCGATCAGATCGCCAAGGACAAGGGGATCGACCCGAACGAGATCACGGAAGCGCTCGAAGAGGCGATGCTCCAGGCCGCGCGCAAGCGCTTCGGCCAGGAGAAGGAGATCGAGTCTCGCTACAACGACGAGATCGGCGAGGTCGAGCTCTTCGAGTTCCGCGAGGTCGTCACCGAGATCACGGATCCGGACAGCCAGATCCTGATCGCCGAGGCCCAGCGCGACTACGATCCGGACGTCGAAGAGGGCGACGAGATCGGCGTGAAGCTCGACACGACGGACTTCGGCCGGATTCTCGCCCAGGCCGCGAAGCAGGTCATCATCCAGAAGATCCGGGACGCCGAGCGCGACAACACCTTCGATGAATACCAGGACCGCCAGGGCGAGGTCGTGAACGGCATCGTCCGCCGCTTCGAGAAGGGCGCCATCATCGTCGACCTCGGCCGCGCCGAGGCGGTGATTCCGCCGAAGGAGCAGGTTCCGCGCGAGAGTTACCGGCCCGGCGACCGCGTCCGCGCGTACGTCGTCGAGGTGAACAAGGTCGCGAAGGGCCCGCAGATCGTGCTCTCTCGCGCGAACATGGAATTCCTCGTGAAGCTCTTCGAGCAGGAAGTGCCGGAGATGTACGAGAAGATCGTGTCGATCGAGTCCGCCGCGCGAGAGCCCGGCGGGCGGTCGAAGATCGCGGTCGTGTCCCGGGACGGCGACGTCGACCCGGTCGGCGCGTGCGTCGGTATGAAGGGAAGCCGCGTCCAGGCGGTCGTCCAGGAGCTGCGCGGCGAGCGGATCGACATCGTGCCGTGGAGCGACGATCCGGCCCGCTACGTGTGCAGCGCGCTCTCTCCGGCGGCGGTTTCGAAGGTGATCATCGACGAGGCCCAGCAGGCGATGGACGTGATCGTCCCCGACGACCAGCTCTCGCTGGCGATCGGGCGGCGTGGCCAGAACGTGCGCCTCGCGGTCCAGCTCACGGGCTGGAAGATCGACATCAAGAGCGAGACGAAGATGCGCGAGATCGCCGAGTGGCTCGCGCGAGCGGTGGCCGCGGTCGAGGGCTGCGGCGAGCCGGAGGCGGAGCTGCTCCTCCAGCAGGGCATCACGTCTCTCGAGGACCTCTCGGAGTGCGCGGTCGAGGTGCTGACTCAGCTCCCCGGCATCGACGAGGACGGGGCCGCGTCGATCAAGGCGAAGGCTGCCGAGCTGGTCTCGGTCAAGGCCGCCGAAGACGAGGAGCGCGCCCAGCGCGAGGCCGAAGAGATCGAGCGGCAGCGGGCGGAGGCGGAGGCCGTCGCCGCCGCGGGTCCGCCGGACGGCGAGCCGCGGACGCCTCCCAGCGGTCCGGCTGCGACGCGGGGTGAAGAATGATGGCGACGATCCGATGACACGAGATCGTGCGCAGAAGACCACGGGAACGGTCCGATGACCGGATAGACAATCGACGACCGACTCTTTTCCAGCGGACAGGACGGCGGACGGAGTCGAAGGGGGATGCGCCAGCAGGCGGCCCCGGGGAATCAGCAGGAACAGATGGCAAAGATCAGGGCATACAAGCTCGCCGAAGAACTCGGCATCGAGCGCAACGAGTTCGTCGAACAGGCCGGCACTCACGGCGTCGAACTCAAGAACGCGATGGCCTCCCTCGACGAGGAGCAGGTCGAGCTTCTCACGCAGCAGCTCGGCGGCGGCGCGAAGTCGAAGAAGAACGTCGACGAGCGCCGACTCGAGGGGAAGGCGGGGACCACCGTCGTCCGTCGCCGCCGCAAGAAGGCGCCGGAACCGGAACCGGAGCCCGAAGTCGTCGAGCCGGAGCCGGTTCCCGAGCCCGTCCTCGAGGAGTCCGTCGAGGCGGTTCCCGAGCCGATCGCCGCCGAGGCCGAAGAACCCACCGAAGCAATCGAGCCGACCGAGGTCCAGGAGCCCGCGGCGACGCCGGAGCCCGTGGCGGCGGAGGCCGATGCGGCCGCAGCCCCGCCGGCTGGACCGACGGCACCTTCGGGCCCCGCCCGCGAGGCGAAGCCCGGTCCGGCCCCGAGCGACAGCGGCGGTCCGGCCGACAAGAAGGGCAAGCAGCGCAAGCGCGTGCGCGAGGTGGTGAACCTGCAGGAGCAGGAGCAGTTCGCGCGCCAGATCACGAGCCGCGGGCCCCAGCAGCGTCGCGCGCCCGCGCCGGCGCAGCGCCCGATGATCAACCCTCGGGCCCGACGTCGCGACAAGCTTTCGCCGAAGCCGTCTCCCGCGGCGGCGGCAAGCCAGGCCCGCCTGGTGAAGGTGGCGGGCGACATCAGCGTCGGCGAGCTGGCCAAGCAGGCCGGGCTCAAGGCGCCGGCCATCCAGGGCAAGCTCATGGCCCTCGGCATCATGGTCTCGGTCAATCAGCGGATCGACTTCGAGACCGTCGAGAAGATCGCCGTCGAGATGGGCTTCGAAGCCCAGGACGTGGGCTTCAAGGAAGAGGAATTCCTCGATACGCCCCAGGTGCCCGAAGGCGAAGCCGTCGAGGAGACGGGCAACGAGGTCACGCGCCCGCCGGTCATCACCGTCATGGGCCACGTCGACCACGGCAAGACGTCGCTGCTCGACGCCATCCGACAGACCAAGGTCACCGAGGACGAGGCCGGCGGCATCACCCAGCACGTGGGGGCCTATCAGGTCGAGACCGGCGGCCAGCGCCTCACCTTCATCGACACCCCCGGCCACGCCGCGTTCACCGCGATGCGCGCCCGGGGTGCGGCGGTGACGGATCTCGTGGTCCTCGTGATCGCAGCGACGGAAGGGCCGATGCCCCAGACCGTCGAGGCGATCGAGCACGCCCAGGCGGCGGGTTGCCCGATCGTGGTCGCGGTCAACAAATGCGATCTGCCGGACGCCGATCCCGAGAAGGCGCGTCAGCGACTCACGGAGCACAACCTCGTGCCCGAGGAGTTCGGTGGTGACGTGGCCTGCGTGAACGTTTCCGCGAAGACCGGCGACGGTCTGCCCGAGCTGCTCGAGATGCTCGCCCTCCAGGCAGAGGTGCTCGAGCTGAAGGCGGATCCGGAGCGACGCGCGAGCGGTTCGGTTCTCGAGGCGCGCCTCGACAAGGGCCGAGGCGCGGTCGCGACCCTGATCGTCCAGGACGGCACCCTGAAGAAGGGAGACACGATCGTCGTCGGGACGGAGTGGGGCCGCGTTCGACAGATGCAGAACGACGAGGGGAAGAACGTCAAGACGGCGGACCCGTCGACGCCGGTCCAGATCACGGGGCTCGGGGGCGTGCCGGCGGCCGGCGCGGCCTTCCACGTGGTCGAGAACGACCGCGTCGCCAAGCAGATCGTCGACCATCGCGAGGATCAGGCCCGTGGCCAGGTCGCGGCGCCGAAGCCGAGGATGACCCTCGACGAGTTCTACGCTCAGTCCGAAGGAGAGGGCGCCAAGGAACTCACCGTCGTCCTGAAGGCGGACGTGCAGGGCACCTGTGAAGCGGCGAAGGATTCCCTCGAGAAGCTCTCGACCGACGAGGTCACGCTTCGGGTCCTCTCCTCGAGCGTGGGCGCGATCACCGAGAACGACGTCAACCTCGCCTCGGCGAGTGAGACGATCATCCTCGGCTACAACGTGCGCCCCGATCCGGCGGCTCGGCGCCTCGCCGACTCCGAGGGGATCGAGATCCGCACGTACTCGATCATCATGGAGATGCTCGACGACGTGAAGGCGGCGATGGCCGGACTCCTGCCGAACGTCGTGACCGAGAAGATGCTCGGTCGCGCGGAGATCCTCGAGACCTTCACGATTCCGAAGGTCGGGACGATCGCGGGCTCCCGTATCGTCGAGGGCAAGGCCGTTCGGCACGCCCACTGCCGGGTCGTGCGCGATGGCATCCAGGTCTACCAGGGGACGGTCGGGTCGCTCCGCCGCTTCAAGGACGACGTCAAGGAAGTCATCAACGGCATGGAGTGCGGTATCGGGGTTTCTCAGTACAACGACGTCAAGGTCGGCGATGTGATTGAGATCTTCGAACTCGAGGAGACGCCCGCGACGCTCTAGCGTCCCGGAGACGTCGTTGAACTGAGAAACGTCGGGCGCGGAGCGCCCGACGGGGTTTCCTTTCTACCTTGCCGCGCGCTTTGCGCGCGGGGCTCGGCTCCGCCGATTCAGCTGACAGATTCGGTTCCGCAAATGCCTCGCCGGACGAGGCGGTCGTCTCCGCTGAGACGGTCGCTGCTCGATCCGGGAGGCTGAGTGCTGCCATGATCGTAGGGGTTGCCGTCATCGAGATTCATGTGGAGGAGGCGCAGTCGCTGAAGGCGAAGCGGGGCGTCGTCCGGTCGATCTCGCAGCGGTTGCGGAACGAGTTCAACGTGTCGGTGGGCGAGGTCGGCGGGCAGGGGACCTGGCAGCGGGCGACGCTCGGGGTCTCGATGACCGGGAGCGACGAAGTGGGAATCCGGCGGGCGCTCGAGCGGGCGGTCGGGTTCGTCGAGGACCTGCATCTCGCGCAGGTGATCGCCTGCGAGGTCGACACGCTGCGGAGGCCGCTCGACGAAGAGGGGCCGCTGCCTTTCGGCAGCGAGGAAGCGCAGGCCTGGGACGAGAACCTGGGCGGCGGAACCGAAGAGGGAGAGGACTGAGCGCGGTGGCGGAGAAGGTCCGGGTACAGCGCGTGGCGGAGCAGATCCGCGGAGAGCTCTCGCAGATTCTGCGCGACGAGGTCCGTGATCCGCGGCTGCCCCTGCTCACGATCACGCGGGTGAAGCTCGCCGTCGACCTCGGTGCGGCGACGATCTTCTACAGCCCCCTCGGCGAGGATCCCGACGAAGCTCGCGCGGCGGAGCTGCAGGACGCGATGGGCAGCGTGACCGGCTTCGTTCGTCGCTCGCTCTCGAAGCGGGTGAAGCTCCGCCATACGCCGGAGCTGCGATGGGTCCTCGACGATTCCATCGCGGAAGGCAGCAACACCCTCGAGCTGATCCGTGAGCTCGACGTCACGCCCGGCGTCGACGAAGAAGACTGATCCGAATCGATGGCAAGACGAAACAATCGCAAGCGCCGTCCCGAGCCGCCGGGGCCCTCGGGCTTCCTGGTCGTCGACAAGCCGTCGGGAATGACGTCCCACGACGTCGTGGACGCGGCACGGAAATGGCTCGGCACGCGTCGTGTCGGTCATCTCGGGACCCTCGATCCGCAGGCGACCGGAGTCCTTCCCCTCGCGATCCGCGCCGCGACGAAGCTGATTCCCTTCATCGAGGGCGGCGCGAAGGGCTACGACGGCACGATCGTCCTCGGCTCGGAGACCGACACCCTCGATCACGAAGGCGAGGTCACCGCGCGCTTCGACGGGGAGCTTCCCGACCGTGAGACCGTCGAGAAGGCGCTCGCCGCGTTCAAGGGCGACGTGCAGCAGGTGCCGCCGATGTACAGCGCGGTCAAGAAGGACGGCGTCCCGCTCCACAAGCTCGCCCGGGAGGGCAAGGAGGTGGAGCGCGATCCCAAGTGGATCACGATCGACGCCCTCGAGATGACGCGCTTCGAGTCGCCGGAGCTCGACGTGCGGGTGCTGTGCTCGGCCGGGACCTACGTACGCGTCCTCGCGGCGGATCTCGGGAAGGCGCTCGGCTGCGGAGCCCACCTCGGCGGTCTCCGCCGGACCCGCTCCGGCCCCTTCGTCCTCGAAGAGGCGAAGACGTTCGAGCGGATCGAGGCGGCCGTCGAAGCGGGCACGGTCGACGAGCTGCTCGTCTCGCCCGAGGAAGCGCTGGGATTCCCGGTCCTCGAGCTGAACCGGGACCAGCGGATCCGTCTCGTGAACGGCGGCGACATCCCGGCGGGCGAGCTCCACAACCGCAAGCCCGGGACCCGGGTCTCGGTCCTCGGGGAGGGCGGCGATTTTCTCGCGGTCGGGGAGATCCGGGCGGACCACCGTCTCTGGCCCCTGCGCGTGCTCCCCCTCGAAGGCTGAGGGCGCGGCGGCCGGGCGCCTCGCTCCCTTCGCCCGGTCAAAGGTCGCGCGCCCGGACGGCCGATCCGTCGGGGGCCGGCGCGAAAGGCGTGCTCCGCGTTCTGGTCGTCGCCGGCGGAGTGTCGATTGGCGAAGGTCGCGAACAGCGTCTTGTCTCGCGTGCTCTGGCTGGCGATCGCCTGGCCGGCGCCGGCCGCGATCGCCGGGCTCGCGGGCTGGACCGGGATCTGGGGGAGCGGGAGCGCGTTCTTCGACTACCTGGTCCCGATCCCGGTGGCCGGCGGGGTCCTGCACGTCCCGACCTTCGCCGCGGCGACGGCGATCGTCTTCGCGTTCGGGCGACGAGCCGACGTGGCCGAGGGCGACGCCCGCTGGCTCGGGCCGTTGCTGCTCGGACTGACGCTCTTCGGGTTCGCCATGCTGCTCGATCTCGAGCGGCTCGGCCGGTTCCTGTTCTTGGATGCGCCGTTCCCTCGACGGTTCGAGAAGAACGCGCTCGCGCTCTTCGTCACGACGGATTTCGGACTCGCTCTCCTCTGGACGCGCGGACCGCGCGTGTCGCGTCGCGCCGCGGCGAGCGGCGCCCTGGCGGTCGCGATCGTGCTCCTCGGATGGCAGGGCTACCGCGTAGTCACCGCGCTCGAGCTCTGGCACGGCGCGACGACCCCGGGCAGGGCGCCGGGCGATCGGATCCGGTGGATCTACTCGAGCAGCACGTCCCTGGTCGAGATCGATGATCCCCTCCTCGACCTCGCCCTCCAGTACCCGCCCGAGGAGGACGACACGACGGAGGACGTCGCATTCTTCGTGACCTCGAGCGCCTCCGCCGCGCGCGAGGGGATCGCCGAAGAGGTCTTCGCCACGATCTGTCTCTACGAAGACGGGCCCCGCGCGATCATGGAGGAGGGGCGGGTCGACTGCTTTCGGCATGCGTCGTTCAGCGATCGCCTCGCTGCCGGGGAGATCGATCTCGCCCGATTCTGCCCGCGCCTCGAGGGGCTTCAGGCCCGATTCCAGCCCAGACGCGCTGATTCGGCCGCCCGCCAGGCCTGGCGGGATCGGCGGGGCACGCTCGAAACGCCCTGATTCTTCCCGAAAATCGGGATTGGCGGCCGTTCCCGCTTGCCAACCCGGCGGGGATCGGCAAAACTCCCGCCGTCCGAAAAACGACGAGAAAACAATGGCTTCCCGGCAGACCGACAGGCGGTCTGCGAAACCACGGAAAGCGCAACCCGTCGATCTCCGTGCGCGCGTCGAAGCGCGCACCGCATGATCGACCACTCGAAGCGACTACGCACGCTCGAGTGCCAAGGAGTCATCGACTTGATCTCTGCAGCGAAGAAGGCCGAAATCATCGCCAAGCATGCGCGCGGCGAAGGCGACACGGGTTCTCCCGAGGTTCAGATCTCCCTCCTCACGGAGCGGATCACGGGTCTCCAGGAGCACTTCAAGACCAACGCGAAGGATCATCACTCCCGACGTGGTCTGCTCAAGATCGTGAGCCAGCGCCGCCGCCTGCTCGACTACCTCCGGAACAAGGACGTGGATCGCTACCGCGCCCTGATCCAGGAGCTCGGTCTCCGTCGCTGACTAATTTTGTCGCCTGCGGGCGCTCGGCGACGTTGTAGCTCGCCCGGCGGTTGCAGCTTGACCCACCCCGTGATGCGGGAGTCGGTCATACGCGAACGGTGCTGCTTTGCGGCACGCCCCCCAAGCCATTCGCGCATGGGTGATCCCGTATTCGGGGCCCTTCCGGGAATCCGGAAGCGCTTTCGAATACGTCGTGCCTCGTGTTGCGTCCAGGGAGGACGCAATCGATTCGGGGCCATCAACCGCATGGGCATGCGATCTCCAACTCGAGAAGGAAGAGGGGAGACGAGGCCGGTGCACACACGAGTGAGTAAGTAAGAACATGCCTTATTGGTTCGAACCTACGTCCGTGTCCGTCGATGTCGGCGGCCGCGAGATGAAGATCGAGACCGGCAAGATCGCCAAGCAGGCGGCCGGCTCGGTCACCGTCACCTTCGGTGACACCGTCGTCCTCGTGACGGCCGTCCATTCCTCCCCGCGACCGGGAATCGATTTCTTCCCGCTGACCGTCGACTTCGTCGAGAAGTTCGCCGCGTCGGGCAAGATCCCCGGTGGCTTCTTCAAGCGTGAAGGTCGACTTGCAGACAGAGAAGTACTCGTCTCGCGCTTTATCGATCGTTCGATCCGCCCGCTCTTCGCGGACGGCTACAACGACGACACGCAGGTCACGGCGACGGTCCTCTCCTACGACCCGGAGTACCCGGCCGACATGTGCGCCTTCGTCGGCGCCTCCGCCGCGCTGTCGATCTCGGAGATTCCCTTTCTCGGTCCGATCGGCGCCCTGCGCATCGGTCGGATCGACGGCGACTGGGCGATCAACCCCGTTCCCGAGGACCTCGAAGAGAGCGATCTCGAGCTGATCGTCGCGGGCAACGAGAAGTCGATCGTGATGGTCGAGGGCGGCGCCCAGCAGCTCCCCGAGGACGAGGTCCTCGCGGCGCTCAAGCACGCCCACGCCGAGATCCAGCCGATCATCGCCGCGATCTCCGAGCTCCAGGCCAAGGTCGGCAAGGAGAAGCTCGTGATGCCGGAGCCGGAGGACAAGTCCGCGCTCGAGAAGCGGATCGAGGACATGGCCGGCGACAAGCTCGCCGAGGCCTTCCAGATCAAGGAAAAGAAGAAGCGGAACGACGCGGTCAAGGCCGCCGAGAAGGAGGTCAAGGACCAGATTCTCGAGGAGTTCCGCAACGAGCCCTTCGAGGCCAAGACGCTGGCGGATTTCGAGGCGCGGCAGGGCGAGCTGAAGAAGCTCCAGGGCAACGTCGGGAACATCCTCCACGACTTCGGTGGCGAGCTCATGCGCGAGCGCGTGATGGCCACCGGCGAGCGGATCGACGGTCGCGCGAGCGACGAGATCCGGCCGATCGCGGTCGAGGTCCGGCCCTACCCGCGGCCGCACGGTGTCGCGCTCTTCACGCGCGGTGAGACCCAGGCGGTCGTGACGGCGACGCTGGGCTCGGGCTTCGACGAGCAGACGATCGACGGGATGGGGGGACGCTGGAAGAAGCAGTTCATGCTCCACTACAACTTCCCGCCTTTCTCTGTCGGAGAGGCGAGGCCTCTCCGAGGACCTGGTAGACGAGAGGTCGGGCATGGAACGCTCGCTGAGCGTGCTCTCTCGCAGGTCCTGCCCGATCACGAGGAGTTCCCCTACACGATTCGCGTCGTGTCGGAGACCCTCGAGTCGAACGGCTCGTCGTCGATGGCGGCGGTCTGCGGCTCGACGCTCTCGCTGCTCGATGCCGGTGTGCCGCTCAAGGCGCCGGTCGCGGGCATCGCGATGGGTCTCATCACGGACGGCAAGCGCACGGTGATCCTCTCGGACATCCTCGGCGACGAGGACCATCTCGGAGACATGGACTTCAAGGTCGCCGGCTCCCGCGAGGGCATCACGGCGCTCCAGATGGACATCAAGGTCACCGAGATCGACTGGGACATCATGGAGAAGGCGCTCGGTCAGGCGAAGCAGGGCCGGCTCCACATCCTGGACTGTATGGACAAGGACACGTCGGATTCGCTCAACGGGCTGAACAGCCGGGAAGAGCTCCACGAGTTCGCGCCGCGGATGGAGACGCTGCAGGTCAAGCCCGATCGCATCCGCGACATCATCGGCCCTGGCGGCAAGGTCATCCGCGCCATCCAGGAGACCACCGGTGCGAAGATCGACGTCGACGACTCGGGCAGCGTCTCGGTCTTCGGACCGGACGGAGCCAGCGTCGCGCAGGCGATGTCGATGGTCGAAGAGCTGACGCAGGAGGCCGAGATCGGTCGGATCTACCTCGCGAAGGTCAAGCGGATCGCCGACTTCGGTGCCTTCGCGGAGATCTTCCCCGGCACGGACGGCCTGATCCACATCAGCCATCTCGCCGAGGGCCGCGTGGACAAGGTCACCGACGTCCTGGAAGAGGGCGACGAGGTGCTCGCGAAGTGCATCGACATCGATCCCTCCGGCCGCATCCGGCTCTCCCGCAAGGAAGCGCTGGCGGACCAGGCGGCGAAGGAGGAAGACGGCGAGTAGCCGACTTCCAGGCCGGACGGCGAGGAGCTCTCCTCACCTCCGGATCCTTCTGATTCCGTACGCGGGGTCGGGCTCCCTGCCCGGCCCCGCGTCTCGTTTCGGGGCCACGTGTGCGACTTCGAGGTCTAGACCCATCGGCGGGTAGAGGCTACGAACGGGGCATGGGTGAGCCCGACACCGACGATGTCCTCTGCGCGGGCCAGCGCGTGCGGGTCGAGATCCTGCGCGAGGCCCACGCCGCCGATCTTCCGCTGCCCCAGGCCGAGTCCGAGGCCGCGGCGGGCGTCGATCTGCGCGCCGCGGTGACCGAGCCGGTGACCCTGGCTCCAGGAGAACGGCGGTTGATTCCGACGGGGCTGCGCATCGCGCTGCCCGTCGGCTTCGAGGCCCAGGTGCGTCCCCGGAGCGGATTGGCGCTCCGGCATGGCATACTCATCCCGAACTCGCCGGGGACGGTCGATGCCGACTATCGGGGCGAGCTCCAGGTGCTCCTGATGAACGGGGGCGCCGAGGATTTCGAGATCAGCCGCGGAGACCGGATCGCTCAGCTCGTCGTCGCCGCCGTGGCGCGGCCGCTCTGGGTCGAGGTGGAGGCGCTCCCGGAAACGGAGCGCGGCGAGGGTGGCTGGGGCCACACCGGCCGCCGCTGACGTCGATTCGGCGGGTCGAGGGGGGAGCAGGGGACGTGAGCGAAGGCGCATCACAGCAGGACGTGGAGCCGCGGCCCACGCTCGCGGACGCGAGCGCGACCGCGGACCCGGCGCGCGCCGCCGCCGAGGCCGCCGCGAAGAAGGCGTCCCGCCGCAAAGACCTGCTCACCCGTCTCGCGACCGCCGCGGTGCTCATCCCCTTCGTGATCTGGGCGATCGTGCAGGGCGGTCTCATCTATCTCGCGATCGTGATCGGGATCGGACTCCTCGCCCAGCACGAGTTCTACGGCCTGATCGTCGACAAGGGCGCGAAGCCGATCGGGAGCGTGGGGCTGGCCTTCGGTCTCGCCGTGATGGTGCTCGCGTATTTCGGAACCGAGTACCAGGCGATGCTCGCGATGACCGCGACGCTCCTGTCGCTGATGGTCGCACAGCTCGGCAAGAACGAGATCCATGAGGCGATGGCCAGCATCTCGGGCACTTTCTTCGGCGTCTTCTACGTCGCCTGGCTGCTCTCCCACGCGGTCCTGCTCCGCAAGTTCGATGCCGCGGCGGCGGCGCACCAGGATCCGGCGCTCCTCGTGACGCTGGGGCTGACCCCGCAGAGCGGGATCTTCCTCATGTTCTTCGCCCTCGTGCCGGTCGTCCTCTGCGATGCCGGCGCCTATTTCGCCGGGCGCGCCTGGGGGCGGCGGAAGCTCGCGCCGGAAGTCTCCCCCAACAAGAGCGTCGAGGGCGCCCTCGGCGGGGTCATCGCCGGCGTGCTCGGCGGACTCGCGACGAAGTGGTTCTTCGACACCTTCTTCCCCGACCTGTCGGCGGCGCTTCCGTGGAGCATCGCGATCTTCTTCGGCTTCGCGCTCTGCGTGGTCGGCATCGTCGGCGACCTCGTCGAGTCGCTCCTGAAGCGCGACGCCGAGGTCAAGGACACCGGTGCGCTCCTGCCGGGCATGGGCGGCGTGCTCGACCGGATCGACGCGCACCTGCTCGGCATCCCGACCATGTACTACATGATGCTCGGGTACATCTATCTGCAGGCGCGCTGAAGGCTCTCTACGGGTACGCGCTGAAGGCTCCCCGTCTAGGGGCGCCGGTCCGCGCCGAAGGGCGCGACCTCGTAGTGCTCCGCGTAGCCGTTCTCGATCCCGGGCAGGATCTCGAGCACGTCGAAGTAGTGATCCCAGAAGAGCGTCTCCCGGATGCCCTCGATGAGGGACCGGTACTGCGACAGGTCCTGCGTCTCGAAGAGCAACACGTCGCTCACCCGGGCGCTCAGGTGCTCGACGTCCCAGAAGCGTAGGGCGACGCCGGGATGGTCCTCGAGGCGACCCTGGACCTCGTCCTCGAGGAACGCGAAGCGCTCCTTCGGTGAGAGTGCGAGCCACGCCGGGGTCGCGCGCACGAGCATGAAGATCGAGTAGGCGGATTCGTCGCTCTGCAACGGCTTCGGCGCGTCGGCTGCGCCCGCGTACGGGGCAGCGAGGCTGGTGGCGACGGTGGCGAGGAGGGCAGTGAGACGGAGCATGGCGGGTCCTTTCCGGAGTCGGGGCGTGTCATCAGGATACGAGCAATCACTCGTTTCCCTACTCGCTTTCGCGCCGGAGCGTCTCGGGCAGTAGAGCCCTCGAGACGGCCCGATGCGCCACCTCCCTGGAATCCCTCGTTCGTGCTGCTCACATCGCGCTCGCCGGGATCAGGAATGCGAGCAAAAGCTCGCTATGCTGACGAGATGTCCCGACGACCGGACGTGAAGCCCCGCAAGCGCCCGCGCCAGCGACGCGCACGCGAGACCGAACGCGCGATCCTGATCGCCGCCGAGCGTGTCCTCGTGGAAGAGGGCCCGGCCGCGTTCAACACCAATCGCGTGGCGGAGGTCGCGGGCGTCAGCATCGGCTCCCTCTATCAATACTTCCCGAACAAGGCCGCGATCCTCTTCCGCCTGCACGTCGTCGAGAATGCGACCACCTTCGCCGCGGTCTCCGCGGCGCTCGACCGCGAAGGGCCGTCGGCGGCTCGGCGCCTGCGCGGGGCGATTCGCGTGTTCTTCGAGACCGAGCGGGCGGAGGCGCCCCTCCGAACGGCGCTCGAGCTGGCCTCGGCCTTCGATCGCGACGCCGCCCACTACCGGGAGGTCGAGCAGCGAGGCGTCGACCTGGTCCGGCGATTCCTCGACGAGGTGCGGCCCGCGAAGCGCCGGGAGCCCGGGCACGAGGCCCGTTTCGTCTACTTGACGGTCACGAGCCTGGCCGAGGCGGCGAGCGTACGCGCGAGCGGGCCGCGTGCGCTGCGTCGCTACGCCGACGACTGTGCAGGCATGATCGCGCGTCATCTGGCGCTCGAGTGAATCGATCGATCCGCCGATCGAAGAGGTGTGCCATGGACGACGCGTTCGCGTGCAGGCGGCACGGTCGAGCTATCGTGGGGAAAGAGAGCCTTGCTACGCGATCCCGCTCGGGATGGCTTGCGTACGGGAGTGATCAGTGAGTCGGATTCAGACGCGCGCCCTCGACCGCCAGATGGCGGCGGCCGAGACCTTCGAGGAATGGTCGGACCTGGCCCGTGAGCACGACGAGGCGACCGGCATGGATCGCTGGCGATCGCGTGACCACACCCGCCTCTACGACTACGAGGCGATTCGCGAGCGGCTCGACCGACTGCGCGAGCTGCGGATCCAGGGCGACGACCACGGCCTCCTCTTCGCCCTCAACGAGGGCATTCACGGCAACATGGGCGGCATGGGGAGCCCGAAGCTCCACGGCCGTGCGAAGTCCGGGACGAAGAAGCTCGTCGAGGCCTACGTCGACGAGATCGTCGATGCCCTCCGGTACCTGGCGGAGCTCGAGTCCGACGAGGTCGACGAGGCGGAGAAGATCGACTTCTTCTATCGCGCGAACCACTGCTTCGGTCGCACTGCGCTGATGCTCTCCGGCGGCGGCACCATGGGATTCGTCCACGTGGGCGTCGTCAAGGCGCTCTTCGAGCAGGGCATGCTGCCGCGCGTGATCTCCGGCGCGAGCGCGGGCTCGCTCATCGCGGGCATCATCGGCACGAAGACCGACGCCGAGCTCAGCGAGTTCTTCGACCCGGCCCGGCTCGCCGAGGAGGCCCACGAAGACACGGACATCATGGAGCAGACCGCGGAGGGGCGCGTCGGGACGATCGGCGTCGACAGCATCCGCGCCATGATCGAGCGCATGATCCCGGACGAGACCTTTCAGGAGGCCTACGAGCGGACCGGGCGACAGATCAGCATCTCGGTCGCGCCGTCGGAGCTCCATCAGACCTCGCGCCTGCTGAACGCGATCACGTCGCCGAACGTCTACGTCCGCTCCGCGGTGCAGGCGTCCTGCGCCGTGCCCGGCGTCTACCCGCCGGTCACGCTGCACGCGAAGAACGTCCACGGCGAGTCGCAGCCCTATCTGCCGTCGCGGCGTTGGGTCGACGGTTCGATGAGCGACGACCTTCCGGCCAAGCGGCTCGCCCGGCTCTACGGGACGAACCACACGATCGTGAGCCTGGTGAACCCGGTCGTGTTGCCCTTCGTGCGGCGGGTGAGCGAGATGAACCAGTTCGCGTCGGGGCTCGCGCGCCTCGGGCTCGAGATCTCGCGAGAGTTCCTGAACTACCAGCGCCATCAGCTGGCGCGCTTCCCGCGCGCGACGACCCTCAACGCGATGGTCGCGGGCCTCAACGGTCTCGTCGGTCAGACCTACTCGGGCGACATCAACATCATCGCCCGCGCGCCGTTCGTCGACCCCCGCCGCTATCTGGGCGCGCTGACGGAGGACGAGATGATCTCGCTGATCAAGTCGGGTGAGCGATCGACCTGGCCCCACATGAACGCGATCGGCGTCGCGACCAGGATCAGCCGGACGCTCGACCACATCCTCGAACGCTACGAGCTCGCCGGCCCGATTCCGAGAGCCGCCCGAAGGCGGTCGAAGCGCGGACCGCGACCGGCCACGGGGTCGCAGGCAGCGTGACGCCACGCCCAGGGGCGTGACGGAATGCCGCAAGTCGTGGGCGCAGGCGCGCAGGAGGCGTTCGCAGGGGCGCGCTGACGCAGGCTCAGTTGGGCCCGCATCTTGCTCTTTCCCCGAAGCAGGGGGAAAGCGAGATGCCGATGAAGCGTCCGGCGAGGCGCGCATGCTGAGCGCGTTCCAGGAAGTCCAACACCTGCTCGAGGTCGGCGGCAGCGTCCTCGTCGCGATCTTCTGCGCGGCCGTCGCCCTCTGGACCCTGCTGATCGAGCGCTTCTTCTACGCGCTGTGGGTCCACCCGGGGCGGGCGGAGGCGGTCGGGAGGAAATGGGACGCGATGCCGGACAAGGACTCCTGGGATGCCCAGGTGATTCGCCGGCTCTGGATCAGTGAGCTGACCCTCGACTCCGGCCTCGCGGTGATTCGTTCCCTCGTCTCGGTCTGCTTCGCTCGGCCGCGCGGGTCTTCCTAGATCGGCGCTGAGATCCGGCGCTGTGCCGGACCGACGTCAGTCGAGTCCGAGGTTGCGGCGGATCCGCGGCTCGGGCGCCTCGAGGTCCGCCGCGAAGGGCTGCCCGGACACCTGCTCGAAGGCCGCGATGTAGCGCTCGGCGGCGGTGACCCGGACTTCGACCGGGAGCTCGGGCGGGGTCCCTTCGCCCTTGTAGCCCTGCTCGCCGAGCCAGAGCCGCACGTACTCCTTGTCGATGGCCGAAGGCGACTCGCCGCGGGACAGGGCGTCCTCGTAGCCGTCGATCCGCCAGTATCGGGACGAGTCCGGAGTGTGGATCTCGTCGATCACGACGAGGTTTCCGTCCTCGTCGAGGCCCATCTCGTACTTGGTGTCGACCAGGATCAGGCCCTGCTTCTCGGCGAAGCGGGTGCCCTCGGCGAAGAGGCGCTGGGCGATCGCGTGGGCCTCGTCGTAGAGGGCCTCGGAGATCGCGCCGCTCTCGATCAGTGTCGCCCGCGAGGTCAGCTCGTCGTGGTCACCGAACTCGGCCTTGGTCGTGGGCGTGAGGAGCGGCTCTGCCAGCTTTTCGTGGCGTCGCATTCCGTCGGGCAGGGCGTGCCCGCAGTACTCGCGCTCGCCGCGCTCGTAGGCGGTCCAGATCGAGGTGCTGGTCGAGCCGGTCAGGTAGCCGCGCATGACGAACTCGACGGGCAGCGTCCGGCACTCCTTCACGATCGAGACGCTCGGGTCCGGCACTTCGATCAGGTGGTGGCGCAGCCAGCTGCCGGTCTCGCGGAACCAGAAGGCGGCCATCTGGTTGAGGACCTGGCCCTTGAGCGGGATCGTGCCGACCACGCGATCGAAGCAGGAGACGCGATCCGAGACGACGATCGTGCGTTTGCCGGGCATGCGCTCGGGGTCGAGGTAGCTGTCGCGGACCTTGCCCTGGATCCGTTCCCCGAGGCCGTCGAAGGTCGTCTCGTCGAGGGTGGAGTCGCAGAGGGCTTCGAGCTGCTTGCGGTCGATCGCCACCGATGGGGGCCTCCGTGCGATGCCCCGCGGCGGCTGCGGCGGGGGCGGGCAGCGCCATGGAACCCCACCGATCCCGGGGCGGCAACCGAGGCGCGATCGAGTGCCCGGCTGCGGGCCCAGGGAGGTCCGGTTGTTTGACCCGACCGGGGGCCGCCTCTACAGTTGGCCGCGTCGTGGGGGCTGGGTGTCGGTCGCTGCGCCCGGATCCTCCCGGGATCCGTTCGTCGTCTCGCCATCTTGCCGGAGCCCCCAGCTCGAGATGCATGCCAAGCACCCCTCGTCGTCCCCGCACTCTGGTCTGACGCCGCCGAGCGATCGGCCCTTCGACCGGCTGACCCGGGACGAGCTGCGCGCCCTCGAGCAGGCCCATCGGGCGGATCACTTCCACGACGAGTGCGGCGTCTTCGGCGTCCACGGGAGCGACGAGGCGTCGCACCTGACCTATCTCGGCCTCTACGCGCTCCAGCACCGGGGCCAGGAGAGCTGCGGCATCGTCGCCTCGAACGGCCGCGAGCACACGGCCCACCGCGCCATGGGGCTGGTCGCCGACACGTTCGGCGCGCCGATCCTCGATCGGCTGAAGGGCCGCCACGCGATCGGGCACGTCCGCTACTCCACCGCGGGCGGCTCGATGCTCCGGAACGCGCAGCCCATCTGCGCGAACACCGACGGCGGCCCGGTTTCGATCGCGCACAACGGCAACCTCGTGAACGCCGGCGTGATCCGTCGGGAGCTCGAGGGGCGGGGGGCGATCTTCGGCTCGACCTCGGACAGCGAGGTGATCCTCCATCTGCTGGCCCGCTCCCGTGAAGGCCACATGGAAGACCGCTTCATCGACGCGATCTCCCGCGTAAAGGGCGCGTTCTCGATCCTGCTCCTGACCGACGACGCCCTGATCGCCGCTCGGGACCCGCACGGGTTCCGGCCCCTCTCGATCGGCCGCAAGGACGGGGCCTGGATCATCTCGAGCGAGACCTGCGCCCTCGACCTGATCGGGGCCACCCACGAGCGCGACGTCGAGCCCGGCGAGGTGGTCGTCATCCGGCGCGGGCGCTTGCGCTCGATCCGGCCGCTGCAGCGCGATGCCGCCGAGCACTTCTGCATCTTCGAGCAGATCTACGTGGCGCGGCCCGACTCGAACCTGGTCGGCAACAACGTCTACGCCTACCGGAAGGAGCTCGGGCGCATGCTCGCCCGCGAGCACGACGTTCCGGCGGACATGGTCGCACCGGTCCTCGACTCGGGGAACGCGGCGGCGCTCGGCTACGCGGAGGAGGCGGGGATCCCGTACGAGACCGCGCTGATCCGGAACCACTACGTGAGCCGGAGCTTCATCGAGCCGACCCAGACGATCCGCGACTTCAAGGTCCGCGTGAAGCACAACCCGATCAAGGGCTTCCTCGACGGCAAGCGGATCGTCCTCGTGGACGATTCGATCGTGCGTGGAACCACGCTCCTCAAGATCGTCGGCATGCTCCGTTCGGCGGGGGCGCGGGAGATCCACGTCCGGATCTCGTCGCCGCCGACGATCGGCCCGTGCCACTACGGGATCGACACGCCGAGCCGGGAAGAGCTGATCGCCTGCCAGTTCTCGATCGAAGAGATCCGCCAGAAGATCGGCGCGGACACCCTCGGCTACCTCTCGGTCGAGGGCCTGCGTCAGACCGCCGCCAATGAGCTCAAGCGCGGCATCTGCGATGCCTGCTTCTCCGACGAGTATCCGGTTCCGGTCGATGCCTCGGCGGTCGCCCCGCAGCTCACGCTCTTCCGCGCGGTCAAGGAAGAGGACGGCAGCTTCTAGCGGCAGCCCCCTTCGCTCCCAAGCGCTCGAATCGGACACGTCGTGGGGCGTCGTCGCACGCCGCAATCGCGGCTGCCGCTTCGCCAGGGTCGGAATGCGCATCCCTTGCGGGGGCATTTCCGTGTTCTCGGTACCGATCGCGAAATCCGGTTCCGAATCACTTTGGCGATGAAACGGGTTCGCCGAATAGGAGCCGATGGAACCGGGAATCGACGTCGGCGCGCGTCCGGCGTTCGCGGCGCGTATTCCGGGTTCAGGCGAGGCCCCGTGACCGAAGAACCGCTCATAGTCCGATTCGCGTCTCCCGAGGCGCTGCGCGACGAGTTCGAGAAGAACATCGCGAATCGAGGCGTCTTCGTGGAGACCGACGTCGCGTTCGACGTGCGCCAGGCGGTCATGGTGGAGATCGTCCTCGACTACCTGCCCGGCGCGGACGCGCGCTCGGAGTCGGCGCCGGCGCTCACCCTCGAAGGGGAGGTGGTGCACGTCGTGCCCGTCGAGATGGCGGCGAGCGGCGCGAAGCCCGGCGTGGCCGTCCAGTTCGACGCGAGCGCGACCGACCTGCGCGAGCGCTTCGAGCCGCTGCTCGGCCAGGAGGCGGCGAAGGCGGCGTCCCCCGACATCGACAACGAAGGCGCGGGGCGACGCGGCGCGAAGCGTGGCGCGGTCCGCGTTCCGGTCCGGGTCATGCCGATGAGTCGGCCGCCCTTCGAGGCGACGTCACGGGACCTCTCGGCGACGGGCATCCTGCTCTCGATGAAGGGCGACGCGCTTCCGGTCGGCGAGATCGTCCGCGTCTGTCTCTGGCATCCGAGCGGAACGCCTTCGATCGAGATCGACGGCAAGGTCGTGCGCCAGGTGCCGAACAAGAAGGGTCGGATCGCCGCCGTCGCGGTGGCCTTCGACCGGAATCAGGTCGCCGATCCGATGATCAACGGCGTCCTCGAGGCGCTCCGGGAAGCGGGCCATCGCAGTCGTCTCGGTGGCATCAGCGGCTCGCTCCGGGACCTCGGTCTCGCGAACATGCTCCAGATGTTCGGCTCGTCCGCACCGAAGGGCACCCTCGTCGTCGAGTACGAAGGGGAGCAGGGCTGGATCGCCTTCGCCGAGAATCAGCTGCTCACGGCCGAGCTCGGCGCGCTTTCGGGCAAGGACGCGCTCGTCGCGATGCTCGCCTGGGGCGAGGGCGATTTTCAGTTCGAGGCGACGGTCGACGAGGGGCTCGAGGCGCGGGCCGAGGCGACGCCGCTCCACGCGGCGGTCCTCGATGCCGTGTGTACGCTCGACGAGGCAGACCAGGAGACGTCGGAGGCCGATCTCGATGCGGCCTTCGGGCTCGGCGGCGAAGGGCCGATCGCGACGATCCCGGTCGAGGACGCTACGAAGTTCGAGATCGATTTCGAGCAGGAAGAGCTCTCGCGTGCCGCTCTCGACAAGACCGAGGACGCGATCCTCGAGCTCGCGCGCGCCGGAATGAGCGTCTCCCAGTTCTGCGACGTGATCCCCGAGGCACCGGAGGCGATCCGGGCGTCGGTGATGGGGCTCGTCGAGATGGGCGTGCTCGTCCCGCGCTAGCGGCCGACGTTCACGCCGAGACGGGACCACCGCTTCGGCGCATCCAGCTCACCGCGAATTGGGACCACCGCTTCGGCGCATCCGGCTCACCGCGAATTGGGACCACCGCTTCGGCGCATGCGGGTCACCGCGAAGAGGACGACGCCCAGGATGCCCAGCGAGGCACCGCCCGCGATCCACATGGACCGATCTCCGAAGCGCGTGCCGTCCCGCTCGTTCCGGTCGTCGGGTCCATCGCAGCCCGGGTCATCGGGGAAGTCGATCCGGTCGTCGCCGTCGTCGTCCACCTCGTTCGAGCAGGAGGCGCGCGTCCAGCGCATGATCTCCGGGCGGTAGTGGGAAAGGTCGACCACGTAGGTTCGATCGCCGTAGACGGCGCCGCTCTTGGGTGCGTTCCGCACGCCCGAGACCGAGACCATCAGTCCGAGCAGCTGCCACTCGCCGTCGCGCAGGACGAAGACGCCCCCGCCCGAGTCGCCGATCGCCGCCTGGGCCTCGTAGCGCGTCGAGTATTGCGAGTAGGGCTCGTCGAAGCGCATCGAGAACGCGCGGCTCGTCAGGTTGCCCTGGGCGAGGACCTCGAAGGTGCTGGTGATCCGGTTCGTCGCCCAGCGCTTCTCGCCCTTGGCGGTCCATCGGAAGCTGAACCGGGAGCCGTGTTCGTCGTCGAACTCGTCGACGCGGGCTCGGCCGCGCCCGAAGCCGATCAGCAGCACGTCCTCGCCGTCCCGCGGTGGCTCCGTGGCGATCGGGACCAGCGGCCAGTCGGGCAGCGGTGAACCGTCCTCGAGCTCGAAGACCATCGCGTCCGCGGCGGTCCCGTTCGTGTTGAGGATCGTCCGATTCGTCCCGCGCTCCGGCTCGAAGATCTCGCCATCGAGGAAGATCTCGCCCATGCCGACGTGGCGAGCCGTCAGCGCGTGCCCCTCGCCGAGATAGATCACCGTCGGCCCGTCGTAGCGGCGCTGGGTGACGTGTTCCCAGTAGGGGAAGTCCGGGGGCGTTTCGGTCGCCGGCTCCGTGTCCGGACTCGCGAAGACGAGCGCCGACGCCGGCGCCGCCGACAGGACGAGGAGCGAGAGCAGGCCGGCCGCGACGGCGCGCACGCGTCGGACTCGGCGCGCGAGGCGGGGCAGGTCGACGCCGGGGCGCGGAGGCTTCCTGCCGGACGCCGTCAGGTCGGGCTGATCCAGGGGGTATCTCCACGCTGGATCAGCGTATCCCGCCCGAAGCGCTCGTCGTCGCGGTCCGGGTGGTCGAGGTTGTAGTGGAGGCCACGGCTCTCCTTGCGGAAGGCGGCGCTCTGGATGACCAGCTCGGCGACGGTGGCGAGGTTGCGGAGCTCGATCAGCTCCGGGGTCACGCGGAAGTTCCAGTAGTACTCGTTGATCTCTTCGCGGAGCATGTCGATCCGGTGCTGGGCACGGGAGAGGCGGCGGTCGCTGCGGACGATGCCGACGTAGTTCCACATGAAGCGGCGAATCTCGTCCCAGTTCTGGGTGATGACGACCGCCTCGTGGATCGGCGTCGCTTCGCCGTGGGTCCAGGCCGGGACCTCGCCGACGGGCGGGGTGTCCGGCCGGCGGCGGATCGACTCTTCCGCGGCGGCGTCGGCGTAGACGATCGCTTCGAGCAGCGAGTTGGACGCCAGCCGGTTCGCGCCGTGGAGGCCCGTCGAAGAGACCTCGCCGGCGGCGAAGAGGTTGGGGAGGTCGCTCTCGGCCTGGTCGTTCGTGCGGACGCCGCCACAGCAGTAGTGCGCGGCGGGGACGACCGGGATCGGCTCGCGGGTGATGTCGATGCCGTACTTGAGGCAGCGCTCGAAGATCATCGGGAATCGCCCGCGGACGAAGCTCGGATCCTTGCCGGAGGTGTCGGGCGTGATGTCGAGGACGACGTAGTCGTCGCCGCTTCGCTTGAGCTCGGTATCGATCGCGCGGGCCACCACGTCGCGCGGCGCCAGGTCCCGCATCTCGTGGTAGTCCTTCATGAAGGGCTCGCCGTCGCGGCGGCACAGGATCCCGCCTTCGCCGCGCACGGCCTCCGTGATCAGGAAGGACTTGGCCTGCGGGTTGTAGAGGCAGGTCGGGTGGAACTGCATGAACTCCATGTTCGCGAGGGTCGCGCCCGCGCGATACGCCATGGCCATGCCGTCGCCGCTCGCGACGTCGGGGTTGCTCGTGTAGAGGTAGACCTTGCCCGCGCCGCCGGTGGCGAGCAGCGTGATCGGCGCGGTGTAGGCGTGGACCTCGCCGGTGGAGGCCTCGAGGACGTAGGCGCCGAGGGCGCGGTTCGCGCCGTTGTGGCCCGCCTTGGTGGCGGTGATCAGGTCGATCGCGCAGTGGTCCTCGAAGAGCGCGATCCGCGGGTGGGCGCGGACGCGAGCGAGGAGCGAACGCTCGATCTCGCGGCCGGTCGCGTCCTTGTTGTGGAGGATGCGGCGCTGGGTGTGTCCGCCTTCGCGGGTCAGGTCGAACTCCGGTCCGCCGGGGCCGGCGGGCTCCCGGGGCGGATCGAACTCGACGCCGTTCTTGCGGAGCGAGGCGATCGCGTCGGGGCCGCGCTCGACGACGAAGCGGACCGTGTCCTCGTGGCAGAGGCCCGCCCCGGCGTTCATCGTGTCCTCGACGTGGGCGTCGAAAGAATCCTCGGGCGCCTGGACGGCGGCGATCCCGCCCTGGGCCCAGTCCGTCGCCGAGTCCGTGGCCTGGCGCTTCGTGATGATGGCGACGTCGCCCACCTCGGCGACCCGGAGCGCGTAGTGCATCCCGGCGAGCCCCGATCCGATCACCAGGAAGTCGAAGGTGCGCGGGGCGTCGTCGCTCTCGGCCTTCCGGCCCTCTCGGGAAGCGGGGGTCATGGAGTCGTCCGGGCTCTCAGGTCGGGCGGGGCCCGGCGGGGTCGGTCGAAGACGGGCGATCGGGGGCGGGCTCAGGTCCCGCCCCGAAGGTTCCGATAGCGGAAAATACGGAATTCTATCGGGCCCTTGCGGCGCGATCCATCGCGGAGCGCGCAAGGGTTCGGGCCACCCCTTGGGGGCTGTCGGGCCGGCGCGTCCGGCCGAAGGAGTCTCCGCATGATCCGGGATCCCCGACATCGCCGCCGCAGGACACGAAGCGCGTGTGCGCTCTTCGTGGGCGTCGTGATGGCGGCGTTCGCCGGGCCGGCGGTCGCGGGCGGCATCTACAGATACATCGACGCCGGCGGCGCGGTCCACTTCAGCGACTCGCCCCGGGACGCCCGCTACGAGCGGATGCGACCGGTCCACCAGGACGGGATCGTGATCACCCCCCGTCCTCGCGCCATCGTCCCGACCGAGCGCGACTACGACCAGCTGATCGAGCAGAAGGGGCGGCGCTACGGCGTCCATCCGGCGCTGGTCAAGGCCGTGATCGCGGCGGAGTCGAATTTCCAGCCCGGCGCGGAGTCCCATGCGGGGGCGCAGGGAATGATGCAGCTGATGCCGGCGACCGCGGCGGAGCTCGGCGTCGAGCGCCCCTTCGGCGTGGTCGAGAACATCGACGGCGGCGTCCGCTACCTGCGCGCCATGCTCGACAAGTACGGCGACGTGAAACGGGCGCTGGCGGCCTACAACGCCGGCCCCGGGACCGTCGATCGCTACGGCGGCATTCCGCCCTACCGGGAAACCCAGGCTTACGTGAAGCGGGTCCTGGAGTACTATCGCGGCTACTGGTCCGAGTTCGAGCGATCCACGCGCCTGGCGGCAACGCCGCGCGCCGGAGCCGCGCTGGCGGCGCCGCGCTCGACCGCCGGACGAACGGGTCGCGTGCCGCTGGGGGGGCGCTAGCGCGATGTACGATTCCACCGGACACGAGACGGATTCGGGCGCGCCCTCCGGGCCGGTCGTGATCCAGTTTCCCGATCGGGGTGTGCGGGCGAGGGGGGACGGCATGAGCACGCAGGAAAGCGGCCTCGACTCCTCGGCGTCGTCCGGGTCCCCTGAACACGAGCAGGGCGAGGGCGCGGCCGATTCCGGGAACGGGGCCGCGGACGCGCCGCAGCTCGACGCGTCGGGAATGCCCGTCGAGCGCTTCTGGAACCTGCCGAACACGGTGACGATGCTGCGGATCGGCGTGGTCCCGGTTCTGCTCTTCCTGCCGATGGCCCTGTCCGAGCCCGCCTCGACCTTCATGGCCTGGGCCTTCATCATGGCCGCGCTGACCGACTGGCTCGACGGCTACCTGGCTCGCCGCAACGGCGGCAAGGACGTGACGCGGATCGGCAAGCTGCTCGACCCGCTCGCGGACAAGCTGATCGTCTCGACCGCGCTGATCATGCTGCTCGCCGTCGGACGGATTCCCCTCTGGGGAGCCGCGATGGTCGTCGTGATCGTCGGTCGCGAGCTGGCCGTGACGGGTCTGCGAGGGATGGCGGGCAGCGCGGGGCACGTCGTGGCGGCCGCCTGGCCCGGCAAGCTCAAGACCGTCGTCCAGAGCAGCGCCATCGGCGCGCTGCTCTTCCACTACGAGACGATCGGTCTGCCCGCTCACACGGTCGGAATGACACTTCTGGCCGCCGCGACGGCACTCACGTTGTGGTCGGGTTGGCTGTACTTCTCCGACTATTTCGGGTGGAACCGAGACGCCTGAGCGACGTTGCGTCGTTTTGGACGCTCGTTCACGCGGGTGCATCCCTCGGGAGGGTGGCCCGCAGATCGCAGGCAACCGATCCTCCCGGGCGGTGACGTACCCGGCGTAGACCTCCGGCCGAGGGGGCGTCGGGTCGTTCTGCATCCGACATCCTCCGACATTCGCAGATCCCCTCCGAGGCCCCGCCTCGAAAAGGACTCCCCCAGATGAGCAAGCTCCAGGATCTCCGCGCGAAGATCGAGGCCCGCGAGGCGCGGATCGGCGTGATCGGTCTCGGTTACGTCGGCCTCCCGCTCGCCGTCGAACTCGGCGAAGCCGGCTTCCGCGTGATCGGCTTCGACGTCGATGCGTCCAAGGTGCGCACCCTCGGCGAGGGGCGCTCCTATATCGGAGACGTCCCGTCCGAGGACCTCCAGGCCCAGATCGACGGCGGCCGCTTCGAAGCGACCGCCGACTTCACGAAGCTCGCCGACGTCGACGTGATCAACATCTGCGTCCCGACGCCCCTCAACAAGACCCGCGACCCCGACGTCTCCTACATTGCCTCCGCGGTGGAGGAGATCCGCAAGCACCTCCACGAGGGCCAGCTGATCATCCTCGGCTCGACGACCTATCCCGGCACGACCCACGAGTTCGTGATCCCGATGCTCCTCGATTCGGGCCTCGAGATCGGCAAGGACTTCTCGATCGCCTTCGCCCCCGAGCGGATCGACCCGGCGAACACGAAGTTCAAGGTGAAGAACGTGCCGAAGGTCGTCGGCGGCGAGACCGCGTTGTGCACCGATCTCGCCTGCGCGGTCTTCGACACCGTCTTCGACACGACCGTCCCCGTGTCCTCGACGCAATCCGCCGAGATGGTGAAGCTCCTCGAGAACACCTTCCGCGCGATCAACATCGGCCTCGCCAACGAGGTCGCGCTGATGTGCGAGAAGCTGGGCCTCGACGTCTGGGAAGTGATCGACGCCGCGGCGACCAAGCCCTACGGCTTCATGAAGTTCACCCCGGGCCCCGGCCTCGGAGGCCACTGCATCCCGGTCGATCCGGCCTACCTCTCGTGGAAGATGAAGAGCCTGAACTTCCCCGCCCGCTTCATCGAGCTCGCCACGGAAGTGAACTCCGGCATGCCCGACCACGTCGTCGACCGCGTCGCCGAGATGCTCAACGAAGACCGCCTCGCCGTGAACGGCGCGCGAATCCTGATCCTGGGCGTCGCCTACAAGTCGAGCGTCGACGACATGCGCGAGTCCCCGGCCCTCGACGTGATCGCGGGCCTCCGCGCCCGCGGCGGCGACATCCGCTACCACGACCCCTTCGTCCCGGAATGCACGATCGACGGCGAGTCCTTCAAATCGGTCGACCTTACCGACGAGGAGATCAAGACGAGCGACCTGGTCGTCGTCCTCACCGACCACCCGAACGTCGACTACGACCGGGTGGTGAAGGTCGGCCCCCGCGTCTTCGACACCCGGAACGCGACCAAGGACGTCGCCCGGGATCGGGAGAAGATCAAGAAGCTCTAGACGCTGCCCCACGAATCGGTCGGAAAGGCCCGCAAGTACCTGAAATTGCAGGCTTCGTGCGGCTTTCCGGGGGTTGACTCCCGAACCCGATTCGTTTATAAAATGCGGCCCGTCGCGGTGATCCAGCCACCGCCTCCCACGCTCCACGCCGGGCGAGGGCCACGACGGCCGACAGATTCAGTGATTACGCACGAGTAGCTCAGCTGGTAGAGCATCACGTTGCCAACGTGAGGGTCGCCAGTTCGAATCTGGTCTCGTGCTCCATCAAATCGCAAGCGCTTCCGACCATTTACGGCGGGAGCGCTTGCTGCTTTTGGGGGTCTCTGGTCCGGTTTGGTCCGGCTTTGGTCCGGCGTGGCGTCCGCAAGAAAATCGAGCTCATCCTCCGGCGCGGTCATCAGGTGCGAATAGGTCCGCAGCGTGATCTCCGCGGAGGCGTGTCCGAGGACCGTCTGAACCCACTTGATCGAGCGGCCCGCGTCGAGTGCCCAGCTCGCGAAGGTGTGCCGGGCGCAATGGAAGTGGAGCTTTCGCACGCCGTGCTGCTCGTTCGCGGACTTGCGCAGCCGATCGAACCCGCGTGCGAAATTGCGCTCGTCCCATCGCAGGCCCCGCGGTGAGAGGAAGACGTAGTCGTCTCCCGAGGGATCGCTCGCGCCGTCGCGGAGGTCGCCGAGAACGCGTCGTAGCGGGGCGGAGATCGGTACCTCGCGGGAGCGCCCGCTCTTGGGTGTCGTGACATGACCACGGACCAGCGCGCGGCGCACCCGAATTTTGTCTGCCCCCACGTCCTCCCAGCGGAGGCCGAGGATCTCGCCGCGCCGCATGCCCGTGTGGATCGCGCAGGTCAGGGGAGCCAGCAGCAGTGGCTCCTCTTCCCGAGCGACGTTCAGGAGCTCCTTCACCTCGGATCGCGTCCAGGCGTCGATATCCCGAGGTTCATGCTCGAACCGTCGTGCGACTCGGGCGACGATTCTCCCGGATCCGAGGGCTGGATTTCGATTCAGCAGCCCTTCCTCCACATGAAGTGCACAGACTCGCCGGACGACCGAAAGCGCCGTCTCGACGGTGCGCGGAGCGAGGCCCGATTCGAGCTTGGCATGGGCGAACTCGATCAGATCCTCACGCGATAGATTTCTGAGGTCTACAGAACCAAAATGTGGGCTGAGATGGTTTCGGATCAAGCTGCGCGCGTTCGCCTCGGTACTGCGCGCGAGTTCGGGGCCGTGGCTCGCGAGCCAGCCGTCGAGACATCGATCGAGGGGTAGCGCGCCCTGTCGGAGCCAGGCGCTACGTCCGCTCGAGCGCCGGTTGATCTCCTCGGCCATGGCGATGGCTTCGGACTCGCTGGCGCATTTCTCGTCGAACTGCTTTCCGTCCGCGTAGACCCGGACGAACCAGCCGCGTCCCGGTCGATGTCTCACTTTCGCGCTCATTATCACGAAACTACCCCACCTTTCGGATCAGTCGATCCACGCGTGTCTGGACATCCGGACGTTGGTCTGGCTCAGCGTGAGGGTCATCATCGGGACCGATCTCTCCGATCCAGACGCGGAAGGCTCGCGTGGGAACCACCCGTACACGTCCAAGCCGCCGGCTCTCAAGACGGCCCGATCGGATCGCCTCTGAAACAGTCCTTCGGGAAAGGCCGGAGAGCTCGACGCATTCGTCGATTCGAAGATGGGGGAGCTCCCGCCAGGGGACGTCGTCTCTCTTGATACCCATGAATTCGATCTCGGTCTTCGGTTCTGATTATGATTCGGGGCTCATCCGAGCCTCAGAAATCAGAACGATTTGCCAGACGAGCGACTGCCGGTCCCGAGGAGGCGCTCCAACACCTCTCGAAAGTCGACGAGGCGAGCCACTTCGATGGTGATTCCTTGTCGGAGTTCAGCTTCATGCTCCGACTCGACCTTCGCCCTGATCAGCTGCATGCGAGAAGGGGACTCGACGAGACTCACGATCGTTTCGAATCCGGCGGTTATATCCTTTCGAATGTTCGCCATCTCGTGTCCCGGGCTGGTCTCGACCTCGCATGCAACTGGTGCGACCGATTCGAGGCGAATCGTTACGTCGACCCGCGCGCCACTCGATTCGTCTTCGATGTCGGACTTGGCCCCCAGTCCGACCGCGAAATCTCTCAGTGCCGCTACCCACCACATGTGGACCGGGCCTCCCCTCCCAAGTCCGTGTTGTTCGATTCTGACGCCGAGAGAATCAAGAAGCGCGTGGCCAGCCGGGGTGATCTCGAGCAGAACCCGCGAGCTTCCTCGCGTGCCAGGATTGACGCGGCGTTGTTTGATAAGTCCCTCCGCTTGGAGGCGCGCCCTCATGTTGTTCCCCTTCCATGCACTGATGTGTAGACGCTTGTCTCGCGCCGTCGTCGAGTCCACTGGACTCCCTGCTATGGCTTCGAGGTAATCGAGGTCTTCCTTCTTCAGCGTACGCGGCAGCTGAGGGGGTTGACTCTCCTGGTCGCTAGGATCGGATGCTTCGCTCTGAGTTTTCCTCGGACCGGCCGCGGATTCGCGCCCGCCCTCGGTCTTCACCTCGACTGGCCTTCCGGGCCAATCCGAGAACTCGGGCGCCGGAACGGTCGGGATGTGATCGAGCGCTGACACGCTTTGGGCGACGTCCTCGTCCGTGACGGTCGGTGGTACCTTGACTTCTGGAATCGAAAGAAGCATCGGATGTCGCCATCGACCGTCGGCAGTCTGAACGATGTATCGTCCCGCTTCCAAGTTGTGCTTCGCCCACTGGATCTGCTCGCGCGAGAGCCCCATGTCGCCGCCGAAACGCACATAGTCGTCGGCGGTCCCAAGCGGCCCGACGTATCGCGTCCCCATGTTCGCGCTGAGGCTCTTCGGCAGCCCTATGCCCGTCTGAACGTTTCCGAGCAGTGCCAGGCCGCTCCCGCGGATCAGACCCGCCTGCTCGATCACCGTCGGGTTCACGATGTCGCCTCCCGACGGTTCGCTGAAGAATCGCTGGCTGTCTTCGAGTGCGATCACGAGCGAAAGCGGGCCGTTTACGATTCCCTCATCGATCTTGTCGTTGAAGATCGAAGACAGTGTGGTCTCGAGCATGATTTGCTTCGCGCTCTCCGAGGCATCCTTCATCTCCAAGACGATCGAGTGCTCCGCGAAAACCGATGCTGGCCATCCACGCTTCCACGCATTGCGGTGAAACGGGTGAGACTCGACGAGTGAACCGACTCGGTCGAGAACCGCGTCTCTCGCAGCGGGGTTCTGGCCGCGCTTAGACTCTATTCGAACGAGGGCTTGCTGCAGGCAGGGCCATTCCGTGCGCGGCCCGTCGAAGATGCCGTACTCGGCGTAGAGCTCATGGATCGTCGTTCTGAAGAGAGCGCGTGCCCTAGACGGGAGTCCAACGCGTGAGGCAAGGATGTCCGAAAACCGCGCGGCGTGGGCAATGGGATCGCGATCGTCCGACTGAAGCGGATTGAAAGGCCAGGCGCGCGGTGTGAGGACGATGAGCTCTTTCCCGCATCGCGCAAAATACGGGAGCAGATGACGGGCCTGCGTCTTGTACATGTCGAGTAACATAAGGGCGACGTTCCGCATCGCCGCCCATTGGAGCGCGTGAAACGCAAGCAGATTGGATTTCCCTGCTCCCGTATGTCCGGCGATCAGTGTTCCGCGCGTCAAGGAGTCTCGAGGAACACGGATCGGCCGGCCGTCATCCAGGAAGCCGAGAATGAAGTCGCCCTCAAGAGGAGGGGGAACGCGGAACGGGACTTCCTCCCCGAATTTGGCTTTCATGCGGAGGGGGTGAGTGAGTTCGTAGATCATCTCGATGTCGGATGCGTCGGCCTCACCGGCGCGCCATACGTCCAATAGGCTCTGCCCGAGATCCGATTCGAACGCTCCGCGTTTCGACCCCCACACGATCTCATCGATCAGATCCTGTCGATCGCGCCTCGCCATCACCCACCCCGAAGAAGAGCCAGCGTTCGGGCAAGACCTCGGACGGGGGCCGTCCACAGCGCGCATTCAGGACACAGGTGTGCCCCGGACCCGTCGGTGCCGGCCTGTGCGTGCCGGCTGCAAATGCCCCGGCCACAGCGAGCGCACAGGTACCAGTGCAGGGCGCAGGCGACTCCCCGACAAACCTGGCATCGCCCGCCGGCGGCGAGATCGGTCGCACTACAGCCACAGGTCTCGAAGTAGCGGTGCTCGACGACGACCGTTCGATCGATCGAGCCTTCCTCGGAGCGTGAAATGTTCACGGACCGAATCGGGACCATCGGGACCTCGCCCTGTTGGATGTCGTACTCGACGATCCGCTTCACCGGTCGTGATCGGTTTCTGAAGAGACGGCGAAATCCTGCCATTCAACATTCTCCTTCGGGGAGCTCGGTCTAGAAGAACCAGGGCGTGTTGAAGAACTCCGTGTCGAGGTATTCGAGGGCGAACCAGCACAGGCGAACGACCAGGTAGGTGGCGAGCAGCGCGATGGCGCCGAGCGCCGTACCGAACAGCATCCAGAGGAGGATCTGGAGGAGCCGCAGAAGCCAGAACAGATTGAATGGGTTCACCGTATGGGCCTCCTCTATGCTGGGGATGCAGGCGCACTCCTCGCGGGGATCTCCGAGGCGATTCGCTAGTCGGTGACAAGAATCCGTGCGGTGTTCTTGACCTCGGAGAGGAGGGAGCGACGACGCGAAGATCGCGCCCTGGCCTCCCTCTGCAGCACCCCACCCCGTACATCGGCGGGAGAGAATATGGGCATCGTCGGGGTCGAGAACTGTCGAGGAGGCAGTTCGAACATCCGCTCGAGAACCCAGCGGTCACGACGCCTCACGGCCAGCACGAAGAACATGACCGGATCGACCCGGTCGATGAAGGCTACGCCCCGGCGCTCCCGATCGTCGGTGTCCTCAACAAGGATGTCGTGAACGACGGCACGTCGGAGATCGGTCCGGCGGGCATCCGGTTGGACTTCCTCGACGCGGATGTCGTAGTTGTTCCCCGAAGCACCGTCGATGAGCTCGATGCAGTCTTGGACCGGCACGCCCTCGAGAAAGGCCGCGGTGCGCGACGCAGTGGATGCGTGGGTAACGGCGCGTGCGCGTTCGGTTGGGTCGGCGTTCGCGGCCCAGTCGGTCATCTCCCGCGACGTCGTACGCTCACCTGCACCATCCGCGACGCGGTCGAGAAGCTTTTGGGTGCCGCTTCGCGCCGCTGTCATTCCCGGTCCGGAGGCGGCGACGATCGCGTTGGAGAATCCGAGACCCCGCCCGGCGTGGCCGTCTGACAAGAGAAGGGCTGTTTGGTGGAGGTTGGGAAGCGTAGTCCCTTCCCAAATCGCTGCCGTGGCTGGTGCGTCGTCGATGAAGGTCGCGCAGTACGTCGCGTTCGATTCACGCGGCGCGCGGTCCTCCACGTGCGAGGTGGTGATCCCCTGCGACCGCAGGTCCGTCGCCCGCTCGAGAGCCCGGCCCGGCTCCGGGTCCACGATCTGGACTTCGCTCTCGCGCACGCCGTCCGGCGCAAGTCGGAGCAGCTCCTGCAGGTGTGCGTTTCCGCCGCGGTTCATACCGTTGAGCTGGATGGTCTTCTTGGTCATGGTGATGTTCTCCTTGTGGGGGTCAGTCGATCCGGAAAAAAATGCGGCGCGCCCTCGGCGCCCACTCGGCGAAGAACGCCTCGAAATCGCTCCGATCGCGCGTGTATTGCGCGACGTTGACCTTGCTGCCAATGAGGCCCGGCCAGGAGTAGACGCGGATCTCATCGGGGGGCTGGCCGACGCGAGGGCAGAGCTCGAGCATCCATCTCGGGGTCGGACTCTCGGCGGTCCCGGAGCTTCGTCTGAGCGCTCTCGACCGCGGACTCTCCTCGTGGAGGTCGCTGTAGAGGACGAGGCTGTAGGGCTCGGTCTGCGTCGCGGAAATCAGGTGCACCGCTTCGAGAAGGGGGGTCTCGCCGACACCGGACGGCAGGTCGCCGAGGGCCTTCTTCAGTTGGCTGACGAGATCCACGACCGCCGCTTTACGGGCTTGGAAGGCTGGCATGGCGAGCGTTGGAAACGTGAACGATCGACTCTCGGCCGGATACGGGGCGGAGGCCGGTGCGAGCCACCAGAGCGTATAGACGTCACCAGTTTCGCTGTGCAGAGCCCACGTCTTCATCGATTCGAGGGCCGCGTCGTGAATTCGCTTCGACACGGAGGGGCCGATGGATCCGCTGGTATCGACGAGAAGATTAAAATTCGAGGTGTCTTCGCGACCACAACCGGCGAGGGCAGCGATGCAGAACAAGATGAGTGCACGGCGGTATTGCGTGGAGGGCTTCGTTCGTGCGCTCATCGCTGCCTCCGCTCGTCGATTGCCCAGCGCGCGATTTGCCGCGCAGTCGAGTCGATTTCCCCCGAGAGTTCACGAAAGGCGCGCCGAACCTCTCGGTCGACCAATCGTCTCGTCGCGGCCTGTTCGCCCAGGATCCGATTTTCGAGTCGGGCGATCTCGCGCGGAAGGGTCGTCTGGAAGAGGGACCGGGTCCGCGTCCGGACCTCGCGACGGACAGCCGACCAGCGTCGGCGAAGCCGAGTGACGAGGGCTTGTGTTCTCGCGTCGACGACGCGATCCGCGTTCTGTGCGAGGAAGGCGGTCCGCTCGTCCAGTGCCTCGGTAGCGACCTCGACGGACTGCGTCGCCACCAACGGCATCACGAGCGGAGGGACGACGAAGAGGATGCCGATCCCGACGATGAAGCCGATGATGCGGGTTGACTCCCATGTCGGACTGACCTCAACCAACGACATCCGGAGGAAGGCGAGTACGACGGAGATGACGACGAGGCCCACGCCCGCCATCCAGCGGACAGCGGGCTTGGATTTCGAGTTTGTGGTCCAGTGCGCCAGTAAGAAGAGCACGAGGCTGGTGATGGGGCTCAGTACCGGGAGGAGTCGGCCCGCTGAGCCAGCCGTAGACCCGAGAATCGGGTCGAGGGTCATGAAGACCAACCCGGTCTCGAGGCACACGAGGCCGACGGCGGCTATTAGCCCAAGGGCGATCCGCCAGTGGAATCGATTCAGCTGTCCGAGTACGAGGCGCGCACGCTGGCTGGCGCGGACGGATTCCTCGTTCGGCGGCTCGTCAGGGAGCGGCGACTCGATCGCGAGGCGAACTGAGTCCTCGTAGTCCTGACGGAGGTCGGAGAGCTGGACCCCGAGCGACTCGATTCGTGCCCGCCGGATCGCTATCGCGTCTCGGGCCCTTTCCGCGGCGGCCTCGCCGGCTTGGCGAACCCGATTTTCAAAGAGCATCCCGCGGACGCGGACTCGATTGCGATTCGCCTGCGTGCGGAACTCGAGCGCTATGGCGGCGAAGGCCTCGTCCTCGACGACGGGCTGGCCCGTGAGCTGCCCATACGTCACTCGGCTCAGGTATTGGCGGGTGGAACTCCGGAGAAAGGATCGAATCTCGCGGTAGCGAGTCCACCCGTTCCAAGCGTCGACGAGCGTCCATCGGCGGGTGGGTACAGGCGGTCGCGGATCGCGGACTTCTCGCGACGTGCGAGGGGGCGGGACCGGGAGGCCAGCGTCGTCGCCGTGATCGTCACGCATCGGTGCTCTCCGAGGGGAGGGCGACAGCGACCTCGGCGAGACCGGGAATGGAGCGGCGGGGGCGACGCGGGGTAGCTCGGAACTCGCCGATCAGTTGGCGAACGAGCCGACCGGCGCGGCTCCGGAGCAAGGGGCGTCGTCGGTATGGGCAGCAGCGAGCGTCTTGCATCGAGACCCGACCTCCGATCGTGTCTTGGTTGACACGACCCTAGCGGAGGATGGGTCCAAATCAATAAGTGTATTTTGGTTCTTTTAATTCTTGTCGAGAAAGTCGGGTCATAAAGTTTCAGGTCGCGTCAAGATGAGCCGAGGGGCTTCTCGTCTGAGTGACTGTCCGGATGTGTCCCCATGGGACCGTTCCGCTCGCTCGAGCGGATGTCATTCCTAATCCCCTCATACGTGGATTCTTGTCGTCCGGGAGCCCGCCGTTTCGCAGTCGTCATCAGGCGGCCGACGAACGGGCCTCGAGGAGGTGCTCACAGAACGACCAGAAGGAATGCGTGAAGTCCGCGCCCATGGGCGCATGGAACTCGAGCTCCTTCTCGTCGTCGCCCATCGGAAAGAACCCGAAACATCGCGTGCCCGTCGTGGAGCGCCGGGGATTCCGGTACCGGAAGATTGCGTAGCGATGCCCGGGGACGAAGAACGGACTCGAGTCGCACGCAATGAGCCGGATTCTGTCGTCTAGCGGTAGGTCATTGGCGAGCGACTTCCGGACCTCCCTCTTGAGGCGCTCGACTGCCACCGTGAGGCTGTCTACGCCGGGAATCGGGTAGAGGCCTTCGGAGGCTGCGCGTTTGAGCGCGGTCGGGCTCGGCACGAGGTAAATGAGGGTGGCGCCTCGAGTGACTGCGCGGCCCAACTGGGCCCCGAGTTCTTCGAGGTGCGCCGCTCTCGACTCCTCGGGCTGGCGATCGAAGCTGCAGTGGACGTAGATGTCGTCCTGGGTGAGCGCTTCGAACTGGGGCTGAATCTCCTTCGCCAAGTTCTCCTTGATCATTCGTCGGAGCTTGGGCAGTCGACCATCGATCTCCGAGTTGGCGAGTTCGATGCTGAGACCGTCGCGGGCGTCCCGTTGATCTCGCGTTCGCGTTCGGGCGGTCGAGCGCCCGCGGGTCCAATCGACGGCAAATTCGCGCTCGAGAATGTCGATCTCACTCGGAAGCCCCGCGACCCGTGCGATCGACGCGATGTCGGCTTTGGCGAAGCGGCCGTCTCGAAGCCACCCCTTCAGGGAGTCGTAGGGGACGTCGGCCTCGCGAGCCGCCGCCGCGATCGACAGGCCGCGCTCGCGGAAGGCTTCCTTGAGGACATCGCTCAATGCGGGTCTTTCCAAAACTGTCTCCTAGAACGGGTCTGCGGCCCAGGCGGGCTGGGCCTGGGCCTCGGCCTGGCTGACCACCACAAAATCATCCTAGCAGGTGAATATTAATTTGCACCGATTATAAACCGGTGTAGAGTCTCATGAGGCTGGGCAGGCTCAGAGATCCTGCCCAAAAGATTTCCCAGGGGGCGTGCAGGCCCAGGCTGTGTCGCGCCGCCGCTACCGGATCGGAGCGCCTATGGCCGAGGAGCCCATCTCCACGCAGTGGCTACGACTTTTCCGGGGAACCCAGGCCCCGGAACTCTTCGTCCGCGACCTCGAGTCGCTCCTGGCGCTGCCAGCCGACGCGCAGAATGAAGTGGTGGCCCTTCTTCGCACTCGGGACACGATTCTGGCCGAGATTCAGCCGGAAGAATTGAGGGACCTGGAGCAGCGCACCGGCTCGAGCAGAGATGCTCTGACGAATGGATTCGACGTCGTGCGCTTCCTGCTCCGCGAGATCGCGACGTCCCGCGTCAGCGTTGAACAAGCGATCGAGGATCTCCGCACTCTTGGCCGTTCGGACGAGGACGTGGCTACCGTCGGCGGTCTCGTGCGGTCCTTGCTCGATACGCGGACCGATCTGGTGGCTGAGGTTCGAAAAACCCGCCACGCGCTCGGTACGCTCGATACCGTCGATAGCCTGGCATTCGCAATCGACTTCCGCGCCGTCGAGGAGGACGATGAGGTAGTTGACCTGGCTCCAGTTCTCATCGTTCGCATGGGGATCGACGGTCGCAAGGAGGATGTCGTGTTTCAGCTCAACCAGCGCCTGTTGGGCCAGTTCGTCCAACGATTCTCGGAACAGCAGGCGAAACTCGAGGCGGCCGCCGATCGCGTTTCTATCAATCCCACCGGACGTGGGACAGAGTAGCGAGATGCAATCAAGTAGTTATTTCGGGTCGAATCTCGGCGACCGCCTCGGGCTACTAGGCTCCGATGAAATCGATCTCGATCTGGGCATAGGGTTCGTCGACTCAGGCTCGTCGTCTTCAGAAGCAGATCCGACTTGTTTCGACCTCTCAGCGAGGGCCTCCGGCGAAGGCCTGCTCTTGGGAGAACGGAGGCGCAGCCGTCTCCGGGCGCAGGCGCGAAAGATCGAGTCAGCTCACCAGAAGCCCTACTTGGGCGACGACGCTCCTGAACTGCTCCGCCACCGGAAGCTCGATGAGCGTGGTTCGCCTCGTCAGCCCGTGGAAGGCGATGTGGTTCGAGAGGTTGAGACGTCGTATCACGATTGGTCGGCTCTCGAGAATGAGATTGAGTCCGATGCTGTGCTCAGGGATCGAGTGACCGCGTTCAATACGACGAGCGATCTTGCGGGGGCGGCTCGCGACTCGCGATTTGTCCGATCAGTCCTCGAGTTCGATGATTGGTCGCTGCGGAAGAACCTTCTTGAGATGTGCGAGTTCCGCGGGATCGATCCGGGGCCTCGCATGGCGGCTGCCTGTGTGGCCTTTCTCGTGTTCGCTGAGACCCGATTCGACCAAGCCGTGCCCTACCTGCTCTCCTATGTCGGATCCGCTTGCGAACGAGGACTACCGGATCCGCCAAGCGACTTGGCGGTCTACGCATTGTCGTGCATTTGCGAATCCGATGTTCCCGAACCGATCGGGTACCGATACCAGGATGACGATAGGGAACGTGTACTTCAGCAGGCGTGGGAGTACGCCCGATGCCGCTACGTCGTGTCGCGGAGCAAATACAGGTCGGGTGCAGGCTGAGGACAAGTCGAGATCATCGGCGCATTCCCCACCTTCATTACGGTCCCGATTGGCGAGTGGTCGGCCCTCACGGCAGCCGAGCGATAGGGCGTCTACACAACATTGTCAGACTTTACGATGAGGAATGGCGCACAATCTTGATTGAGCGAGACCGTGAGCGCGTGCGCGAGTTTCAACGCGAAGATCCGCAATTTCGCCGACTCCCTTCTCTATCTCTGGATGAGTGCCTTCGGTGCAATTGTGTGGGGCAGGCGTTCGGGCTTCCCTACACAACCATCGATGTTCACGATCTCCATATCATTCTCGATGAAGTTGCTTTCGAGCAAAGACAGCCCGGCGAGTCGCAGCCCGGGGATCTCGTGATCTATCAAGCTTCGTCGGGCTTAGATGAACACGTTGGCGTGGTCGTCTCGGTCGAATCAGGCGATGTGCGGGTGAGGTCGAAATGGGGGAGCAGCTTCGAGTACGAACACAGGATCCTCGCGGTTCAGCCGCAGTGGAGGCATCGTGTTCAAATTCTTCATTCCGTGGAGGGCTGGCATAGGGCCGTAGTTCACGAGCCGATCGTGTGACTGATGAGCCGGACGGGACGGTTCCCCGCCAGACGTACCTTTCGGTTGCTGGCTTTGCGCATTCTACGCGGTGTGACCACCCGTAAGCTCCCTATCTCTCAAGAGAAGATGAACGCGTCGTGCCGACTGGCTTGACAGGCCATCGACTACCTTTTGAATTCGGTCGGATGCGGCTTCGTTGGTCGCAACGATCCAGATCTGGGAGAAGTCGGAGTTGAGGCAGTTCTGGATGTTGTCTGCGACTGAGGATTTTCCGGTTTCGACCTCGATCGCGATGCGCTCTGAATCCCTGGTCGCCACTACGTCGACCCGTCCGCCGAGCCGCGCTGCCTCCTTCGTAACGTCATAGCCGACCGCACGGAATTTCTCGACGTAGAACTCCTTCCAAAACGCATGCTCAATTGATTCGGAGCGGGAGCTCTCGGAGCCGCGTGTCAGTCGGTACGCGGCATGCGTGGGCCGCAGGACAAGCTTCTTTGTTTGGCCGACAGGAATAGATGCGGACGCGAGCAGGCCGCGAGCGATGAGTGAGTCCTTGAGCCGGGTCCCCCGGTCTGCGCTCAAACCGAGTCGTCGGTAGCGAGTACGAACCGCGTCGAGTGGATGCTGATCGCAGTCCAGAAGAAAACGGATATCGAGCGACTCTGGAGCGCCGCCAATCGCGGCGCTGGAACCTATCGGGTCGGGTCCTGCGGGTAGTCTCCACCGGTAACTTGCTCGCACCCTTCCGCTGCGCAGATGGTGAGCAAGCACAGCATCCGTGACGCACCCCTTCGCAACTTCCTGTTTTGGGAAATGCACCATGAAGGGCTTCTGCCAGCGTCCCTGAAGCTTGACGATTCCGTCGCCCAGCGGGAGGCGGTTCAGGTACCGCTTCTGATTCTCTTGGAGCAGCATCATCGCGGCCGCTCGGTTGATGTCGGTCGGCTCCTTGAGATTTAGGCAGATGCTCGTGTAGGTGTTGCCGAGCGCGGCGCTGCTGATGAGGTGCGGGTGCTGGTCGACAACGACAACGCCGATCCCCACCTCGCGGCATTGCCGGAGCAGTCGGTTCATCGCCGACTCCTTTGCTCGGTTTTCCTGGCGGTAGAGGAAGTGATGCGCCTCCTCGACGATGATCATCAGGCGGACCACCTCGCGATCGGGAGCCTGGAGTCGATGGTGGAATAGCCACGTCATGAGCGTCGACACGAGAAACTGCTGCGCCTTCTCGTCCAAGCCATCGAGCTCAATGATCGTGTTCTGCCCAAGAAGCTGATCAACCAGGCGGGATGGGTCGCTGGAAGCGGCCTCGAAGCCGCCTGCGAAGGTGAGGCTCTCTAGGGCTCGGACCATGGATGCCTTCCAGCCGACGGCTCGCCCTTGAACGTCGAGTTCACGCGCTGCCTGAAGAATCGAGTCGATCGTTGGCCAAGGCTGGCTTGGCCCGTACGCGCCTATAACGAGCTTCTGAAGCTGGCTTCTGGCTCCGTCCCCGAGAGTGAAGGCCGCCGCGAGGGCGTCTATGAGCTGCGCGACGTGGGCGCGGAGGTCCAGACCTGGGGGTGGTATCAGCGGATTGAACGAGAGCGGGGAAAGCGATCGCCCCGGCGTGAACAAGTTCGTGGCGCGTTTCAGCACTGGAAGCAAATGTCGCACGGTCCGTTTCGTGTCAAGAAATAGGAACGGGATGCCTTGCTGACCAAGCTGGCGGAGGAGCCCGAATACGATGTTCGTCTTGCCGCTTCCCGAGCGCCCGTAGAGGCCAATCCCCTGCAGCAGGTCCGCTCGGCTGAGCCCGAATGGATGGGAAAGCTGGAGATACTTCACGCTGCCAAGATGAATCGGGCCGGCCGCGAGTGCTGCCGGGGGCGGGGGCAGCAGAATCGAATCCGCCCAATCGCCTAGGATCCTTCGGGCTGTGGCCCCTATATGTCGCTCCAGAAGCTGTCTGGATTCGGCATCCAAAAGGGGGAGGGCGCTTCTCCATCGCCGAACGCTGGAACCGATGATCGGTTCCAGCTTCGCGAGGAGATCTGAGGTGGATTCTATTCTGTCCCTCCCAGACCAGCATGCTGCCGCAGGCGTTTGAAGAGCTCGTCCTGCAAGGCAGAGATGTCGCTCTCGTGGTCCCGCAATCGCCGCAAGCGATCCCGCTCCAGAGTGAGCAGCTGATTCTTGAGATTGTCGCGTGACTTAGCCCGATATCGCGGAATACGGGGCAAGTACGAATCCAGAGCCATGAGATCCGTTCCGATCCGGCACTGCGCGCGGAGAATTTCACGCAGATGGCCGCGGTGGAGGTCTCGGACGCGATCCAGCCTTTCCGAGAGTATTGCGATCTCGAGGCCGAGCTGAGCCCGCGGCGTACTGGGAGAGAACGCGGTCTGCGTTCGTCGAAACGATCGCGCGATCGATTCGAGCCTCTCCGCTACTTTGGCCATGGGCAACGATTGGCTCGTAGCTGGAGCCATTGAATTTTCTTGCCTGGTTGCGTGAGCTCGTAGAAGGGGTGAGATCTCCTTCTCCGTGGAATCCGGCGGACCACGCACTGCGCATGAAGAAAGCGAATAGCGTCCCGCGCATTGTTTCCGCTCATGCGAATCGTTGCGTCGCGCATCTTTGCGAGCAGACGGATACGGGCCGGCTGCATCGGCTCGCGGAGCGCTCGGATGACGAGGCTTCGATGGGTCGAGCAGGTTCGTCCATAGAGCTCCCAGTCGAGGTCAGGATAGGTGAGTGTTGGTGGCTCGAGCTCTTGATCCCGATAGAGGCTGGCCTGCATCTTGGCCCCGCGTGTGGTGAGCCAGTAGACGCGATGGTTGACGGCTCCGGGATTGAGGCAGACTACGAGTCGATCCGCGTGAAGGCGGCGGAGAACGGCGCAGCATTCGCTACGCGGGACTCTCGCTCTCGCGGAGCACTGCGTCGCGGTCAGAGGCTGATCCACGACAACAAGGATTCGTTGGCGTCGATCCAAAGCAGGTAATCGAAGCAACCTGGGTGATATCTGTGGAATACGCTTGTCCATGCGACGGGTTGTACGGCGCGCTCGCACTCGAATGCCACGAACGCGCGTGCGTCTAGACAGCGACTTCTCGGTTTTTAAAGCTTTCTCCGGATAGTTCGACGCTTCAGAGTTGACGCTTCTCGCCCCATCAGGGGTCTCGGCTGGATCGTGTGGATCTAGTACGGGAGCTCGCCTCATGGTTCCTCCACGCGGCGCTGAACCTCATCCCAGACGTCTGCGATCGACTGTGATCGAAACCAGAGCATGGAATGATCAGCGCAGTGCTTCGAGCAGAAGAGGCTCGAGTCGCTGGGGTCGATCGGACGCGTCGAATCGAGCTCGTCGATCGTTGAGTCGTGCACGCGAATCGCTCGCATGCCGTAGCCGAGGGGAGCTCCGCATCGATCGCATGCTGGCTGATTCGGTGCACTCGTGTTGGCAACGATCGGTGGCATGGATGTGCCGCGATAGCTGTGGATGTCGTCCAGTATCTTGTAGTCGAGAAAATGTTCATCCGAGCAGAACACCAGCAGGTCATCTCTGTCGCTCTTCGGGACAAACTCGTTGATGCCGATCACGCTGTCTTCCGCGACGATGACTCGGGATCCCTGGTCCAGGGCCTCGCCGCAGGTGTGGCACTTCCACGCTGAAACTGAGAATTCATCGGGCGTCATGTTCTGGATAAGGAGCCCGAGTTTATTAACAGTTCAACTGGATCGGTCGTCCCGTGTAGGCAGCATGATGTGCTCAGGCATTGAGATCGTGCGGTCGTGCCTCCCAGTTACTTCGCATCCTTAGAAATCGATCTGTATCCACCGCCTCCGACGACCACGTGGTCGAGGAGCGGGACTCCGAGAATCTCGCCCGCTTCCGACAGTCGCTTCGTGACCGTGAGATCTTCCTTCGAGGGATCCAGGTTCCCTGAGGGGTGGTTGTGGGCGACGATGATTCTGGAGGCATTGGCCAGCAGAGCCCCCTTGTAGACCTCCCTTGGATGGACGAGGGAAGCGTTGAGGGTGCCGACCGAGATCTGCTCGAGTCCGCAGAGCCGGTTTCGGGCGTCCATGTGAACCGCGTAGAAGGCCTCTCGGTCCAGGGCCTGGAGCGGTGACAAGAATCGCGCGACATCAGCAGGCCCGTGGATGGGCGGCCGCTCGGTCGTCTGTGGCCGGCTGAGCGATAGCTCCACGCGATAGTCAGAAATGTCGAAGTAGGCGCTGCTCGGTCGATCTTCGTCCCCGGCGCTGTAGCGCGGGCGTGAGGGAGCATCGGAGCGCGGATGTATGAGTAGGACGTCATCCTCCGCCGTCACCTCGAACTCCGTTCCTGGGTAGTAGCCGTGCTCCTTGAGCCAGTTCCCCGAGAGTCGAATCTGTGGGTACTCCTTGCCGTTCGATGAGTAGCTTGAAACTCGTCTCCTTCTCATGTCTCAGCGGAGTCGATCTCGCTTGATAAACCTTCATCTGGATAGGTGGATTGGTTCGCGACTGATCGAATAGCGCAGCGTTCTTCGGCTCTATCGAACGCATCGAGACGAGCTCAGTTCACAGTTTCTAGCGAAGCGCTGCCGATGTCAGGTCGGCTGTCGTTCGCTAATGGAGATAGCGTCGCCGCGCCGTGGTACTGGACAACATTGCTAAGAGCGATGTGGGTATTCCGGGAACAACAGTGGACTGTCTGAGAGCTGAGCGCGTCGAGCGCGTCCGGCCGCCGCGTGAAGGGCAGGTTTTCCGCCCGAACGCGTCGTGTGCCGGCGTTCACAACGGGCAAGCGGCGACGCGAACGATCAGCTGCGGATAGCGTCCGAGAAATTCGACTCTCGAGTGGCGATTGTCGTCGGAGGGCGTGTGGTTGCCAGATTCGCAATCCGGAACGAAACCGAAAAGCTTAAGTACTTGAGGAACGTATTTCGCTCAACGGAAAGTGCATCACGCGTTCGAAACGAGCGTTTGGGGGTCGAACTTTCGGCATCATGCCCGGTTGGGGCGTGCTACCGAAAGTTCAATCTCCCGCGTTCGGTACGTGTTCGGAACCCTATCCAGGTGAACGAATATTAGAGCGCGATGCCTCGTATAGCTGGAGCAATGGCAGAGGAGGATATTTACGGCAACAAGAGAAGATACGAACGGATGGTTGCGAACATCGACGCGCTCGCACTTCCGGTGACTTCGCATGGAGTTCGTGGCCGTCGAAAATACCACTGCAAGAACCCTGACAATCTTCAGTACTTCCATCGACTACACAGAATCTTCGAGAGCCGCGATACCAGCTTCACGCGGAGGGGCAGGTTGCTGGGAATACTCCTGTTTCTGACTGCGGCAACAGACAAGAATCTGGCTGATTGCGATCGGGAGGACGTCAATGAGATGGTTGCGAAGGCACATACAGTGAACCACTCGAGCGAATCAAAGGAGACCTTCTTCAAGGCGATGAAGTACATCTGGGGGCAGCTCTTCCCGGAGCTTGACTCAAGGGGGCGAGTTCAAGATGGAGTTGTTCCATACCCAGTCAGGCACGTCTCCACGCGGGTAGACAGGAGTAGACAGCGCCGGCGAAATGACCGCCTGGCTGAGAGTGAGATCGATCGGCTGATCGCGTACTTCGGTACCGATCCGCAGATGCAGGCCTACATAGCCCTCGCGCTGGAGTCGCTCGGGCGGCCCCAGGAGATCTGCTACACGCGGGTAGGGGACGTCGAGATCAGAGATGGGGCCGCGAAGATCTGGGTTAGCTCGCACGGGAAGGAAGGGACGAAGTTTCTTCATTGCATTGAATCATATCCGTACGTGGCTCGTTGGCTTGCCCGGCATCCATACCGCGATGATCGAGAGGCGTTTCTCTTCATTGCATCCGGCGAGAAGGATCGCCAACTCACACCGGCGAACATCAACAAGAAGCTACGCCTCGCGTGTGCTCGACTCGGAATCGAGCGACGGATTACCGCGTATTCGCTGAAGCGGAACGGCGTGACTATACGCCGGCTGCGCGGGGAGTCCGACGTGGAGATCCAGCACGTTGCGGGCTGGACATCAACGAAGCAGCTCAAGACCTACGATCTCTCTAGCGCCGAAGACGTCTTCTCGAATCAGATGAGTCGAAAGCTCGGGCCCTCGCAGGTCGCCGCAGGAGAGTCCGAGAAATCTGTTCGGAGGACGTGTGCCTGTGGCGCACTTGCGGCCCCGATTGACAGGCTCTGTGGGACCTGTGGGCGAGTACTTGATCCGCAGCAGATCGAGCGGGAGCAGCAAGCAGATCGTGAGATCAGGGAGGTGTTTGCGAGAGCGCTTCAGAATCCGGAAGCGAGCCTTGCAGAGATAATCGCGGCGTATAGAAAGGAGAGGGTCTTCTGGGGATCTTCGAGCTAATACCGTCTGGCGATTCGCTGAATGGCTCCGGCGCGTGTGGGCGTCCAATGCAGGTCTCGGTCGACTTCTATTCCGCTGCGAGTCCTTAGGGACCGCAGTTCAGGGAGACTGAAGTAGCCCCACTCGGCATCTTGGTGGCGGTCAAGCAAAGAAGCCGGTCACTTCGACCTTTGCCTCGGGCACGATGGCGCGGAGCGGCTCGACGTTCTCTTCGAGAAATCTGATCTGAGAGCCGGCTCCAACTTGAGGCGCTTTCAACGTGACCCGCGCCAGCTGAAATCTCGAATCCACGACTTCTTCGAGATCGTCGCTGCCCGCGTTCTCGAAAAGCAGTAGTTCCTGTGCGATCAGCTTGCGATCGGAGGCTACCGAGTATGCATCGGAAGCCCCTTGATTGAGCGCCTGGTGGATTTCCTTGACGATATCAACGACGGAGATCGTCTTTGTGATTCGGACGCCCTCGGTATCGGTGGCCTCGGCGTATGTCTGCAGGCGCTCGATCCGCTCGAGAAGCTGCGGGTCGTGCAGACCATTCTCGTGCCCGGAGTCGAGAATGAGCTCCATTCCGCTCGCTCCGCCCATTGTGCGATCGATTGATTCGATGGCGATCCGAGCCTCGTTCTCTTCGGGTAGCCGTTCGAGCGGGTCATAGTCACTCGTGATTTTCGGAATACCGGCGCCAGCCACCGACAACACGACGAGAGCGCAAGCGATGACGCTCTTTGGATAGCGAGTTCCGATGCGCCCGCAGTGTTCGAGTAATCGTTCCGTCATCGGATCGGCCGTATCTGCGGTCGATGTGCGCGCCCGAATCTGGATCAGCGCAAGCACGGCAGGGAGCGCGGTCAGAGAGAGCAACGCCGCACCGAGTACGCCAAACGGAATGAACAATCCGATGTCTCGAATCGGGACGAGATTGGCGGGGACGAAGGACAACATGCCACCAGCCGTCGTGAGGCTCGACATCAAGATCGCGGGTCCTGAATGATGCAGCGCGCCACGCAGTGCGTTTTCTCGCGCCTGCCCCCGATCGAGGTTCTGGAAGAAAATCGCCAAGAGGTGGACCGAGAATCCCACGCCGACCGCAAGAATGAAGGAAGGGACGATCTGGCTCACGAACGTGAGCGGGCGGCCTGTCGCTCCCATCAAGCCGAGCGTCGCCACGACTGAGGCGCTCACGAGCGTAATGGGGAGCAGAACGGCAGCCCAGCGTCGGAAGACGAGGAGGAGGAGAGCCCCGATGGCCATGAACGCGTAGCCGGAGAATCGCGTGAGCTCCCGAAGCGTGAGCTGTTGGATCTCCCGGTTCAGAACCGGTGAGCCCGCCACCTCGATTTCGACGGCCGGGTGCGTAGATCGGAACGTCCGAACGAGCGCTTGCGCGGCCGCAACGAGCTCTCCGACTTGTGCCTCTGAGAGGTATTCGATCTCGTCGTCGGGCTCCCCGTCGGTGGTCGCGTCGCTGAACCCGGCGAGCACGTCGAGATCGACGGGTGCAAACGTCAAGGGCCGAATCACGATTCCGACGGTCCGCCCGTCTGTTGACAGGAATAGATCGCGATAGAAGGGATTGTCTCTGGCGAGCTGCTGCAATCGGGAAACGGCCTGAGGTGAGTCAGGCCATTCGTCGAACAGCTCTCCCACGATCAGCGTATCGCCTTCGCCGCGAGTCTCACGGGCGTTGATGAGGCTCTGGACTTCGTCGACGTAGGGAAAGTCGTCTTCTATCTGCTCGTGCAGCTCACGCAAGACGGTGAGGAAGTCGGGATCGAAGACTCGGGGCGGCGTGATTGCGACGAGAAGGAAGTCGTCGCGGCCGAACTGCTCGCGTAGCAGGTCGTAGCTTTGGCGGATCGGATCATCGACGTCCAGATACCGGTCGACGTCGGCCAGAAACTCGAGCCTCGGAAGCTGGCCGGCCAGCCCCAGCACGATCGCAAGGGCGCACACCAACACCCTGCGCGGGCGTCGATGGCAGGCCAGTCCGATCGCAGCGACTGCAAGTTCGAGTCGTCGACGAAGGCTCGGGGCTCGCGGACCCTCACGTGGTGAATCTGGGCCGGCGACAGACGCGGCATCCGCCGCGGGGGCGTCGGATTCAGACATGAATCATTCGTGGAAATCTACCGGCAGGGATTCGATTCGGCTGAACATGCCGAAGCGCGTCCATTTGACGGCGTCTTCGACGAGCGAGGAGCACCAAGGGAGGAATTCGAGCGCTGCCTCGTACATGCAGGCAAGTTCTTGCCGGGCGAGATTGGCGCCCAGGCAGTAGTGCGGACCGTGACCGAAGATCGTCAAGGCCTTCACGTCTCGCCCGAGATCGAGCTTGTCGGGGTCCGGAAACACGTCTGGGTCGCGGTGTGCCCCAATGAAGCTGAGGAGCATCAGCTGGCCCTTCTTGATGTCCCGCCCGTGGAACGAGAAGTCCTCGAGGGCGTAGCGTGGCATTCCCATCGAGCCGAAATCGAAGCGCATGAGCTCGTCAACGGCGTTGGCCATCAGTTCTGGGTGTCGCCAGAGTCTTCGCATTTCGCCTTTGTTCAGCAGCAGCGAACGGAGTCCTCGCGTGGCGGCGATCGTGGTCGTTTCGGTTCCAGCAGCAACGAGGCCAGCGACCATCAGGACGATTTCGTCATTCGTCATCTGGTCGTCCTCGTCGTGGGTCTGGACGAGATCAGTGATGAGGTCGGCTTCAGGACGTCGTCGCCGCTCGGCGGCGAGAACGCGCACGTAGTCGCAGAGTTCCGTCATGGCGTCTTCCGAGCGCTTTCGCTCTTCGGGGCTGAGAAACGGCGAGACGCCGCGAACCGCTTCCCTACCGAGCGTGCGCCAACGCAGCTCGTCGGTCCCATTCGGCGGAACACCTGCGATGCGTCCGATCACGACGTTGGGAACCGGCTCCGTGAATTTTTCAAACAGATCCACGAAGCCGACTCGCCCGCGCAACGGATGGGCGTACTGAGCGACGACATCACGAACTTGTTGCTCCATTCGCTTTACGGCACGTGGAGTGAGAGCCGAGGAAACCAGCCGGCGCATCCTTGCGTGCTGCTCGGGTGGGGCGGCAAACGGTCCGTTCTCGGCGATCCACCGTGCCGTGGTGCCTTCGGGCGGAAGGGAGTAGTTCGCATAGGCGCGACGATCGTTGGTGACCCGCGAATCGGTGAAGAGCGACCTCACGTCCTCGTGGCGTGTCACCATCCAGGCATCGAGCTCTCGGATGTAGTGGACCGGATCCTCGCGACGGACGCGCGCTACGACGTCGGCCGGATTCGTCTGGAACTCTTCACTGAGAAAGATGTCGGTCAGGGCGGTCTCTGCAGCACTCATTTGTAGATTTCCTCCTGTTGATGGATCCGATCTATGCAGCCTTGAACGAAATCTCGACGGACCGCGGTCCCCGCAACGCCAACGAGTCGAGCACGGGGATCTCTTCTGCCGTCTGCTCGAGATCCCAGCAGCGTTTCCAGCGCGATTCGAGCTTCGAGTCGTGCGAGGGATGCGCCGAGGCAAAAAGAGTCATCGGGAACGAGTGCTTCTCGATTTGCGTTCCTGCGAGTTCGACGGCCTGCGCGGTCATGGATCAATCCTCTCGCAAACGTGGCTCGTTGATTGTGGTGTTCTGAATCTCTCGCAAGAGTCGGCGGGCGCGCTCGTTGGCGGGGTCCGTCGACAGAATCTCCTGGAGTCGGAGTACCGCCGATTCTGCATCTCCCGCGATCGCGTCGAGCTGAGCCAGACCGATCGTGACCGAGGCATTGCCGGGCGCCGCAGATCGTGCCCGCAGGAGGTGGGAACGGGCCCCTGTGAAGTCACCGTTGTCGGCGAGTGCTGACGCGAGGTTCATGTTCGCCGCGAAATGCTCGGTATCCAGGTTGAGCGCAGCCCGATAGAGCTCGACTGCGCGTGTGACGTCGCTGCCGTGGAGAAGTGTTGCAGCGGTTGCGTAGTCGTCGGCGTTCGCGCGTCGGAGCTGGAGAATCCTCTCGAAATGCTCGAGCGCTTCGTGATTGCGGCCGAGCGCGGCGTTCACGTTGAGAAGTGCGCGGAATCCATCGTCGCTCCCGGGGTTGCGTCGAATGACTTCTTCGCCCCATTCGATGGCCTCGAGATGCCGCCCCCTCGCGACGAGTGCGTCGATGAGGTCAATTTGAACGCTCTGATTGTCCGGGAGGGAATGCGCGAGCTTTCTCTGCCAATCGAGTTCGGATCGGCTGGAGCCCATTTGACTTCCGGTCAACACCGCGATTGGAATAAGGAGCCAGAGCCACGTCGCCCCGACCTTCAGTCGTCGCCGTAGACGAGGGTGGATAGGTCGCATCACGCTCGCTCCGCATCGTCGACACCAAGCACCTTGCGAACCGGGGCGTCGCGTAAGTTCCAGATGAAGCTGTCGGTGTAGAAGTGGAGGAGGGTGGATAGCAGGACAAGAACCGCGAGGACCTGCGCGGCCGTACCGCTGAATATCTGCTCGGCTCCACGAAATGCGGTGCCGTAGACGACGGCCAGAATCACAAATAGAGAGAGACTCTTTGGGTTGGCGCTGAACAACATCGCCGATAGGCGAGCAGGTCTCTCGGCTTTCCGAAGGTCCGCGTTCTTGAAGTTCCAGACGAATCCCAGGTACTGAACGTCGTGGAGGATTTCAAAGAGCGCGACACCGATGATGACATTCTGGACCGGGACGTTCGCGTACCACCAGAACGCGATGCTCCCCGAGAACAGGATCACCTTGGTGAGACTCTCGGGGCGGTCCGTTTTTCTCGAGTCGAGGTGATGGAGCAGCCATGCGCCGGTCGTCGCCGAGGTGGCGATGATCGCAGCGAGCTGAAGATTGGACAGAGCTTCGGGTGCGATGGCGGGGATGCCGCTCTTGTAGAGTTCGGTAAGAGCGACCTGGATCCGACCGGGTGATAGAAGGAGTACCGTGGTGAACCAGCTGACGCAGAAGGCCTTGTCGAGGTAGGCCGTCTGGCGCGAAAGGTGGCCGACCTTCGCGTCGTATACACGTCCCATTCCATAGACCTGGGCCATCGCGTGCCACACGCCCCACATGAGCACGATGAAGCCGAGGCCGTCCAGATCTGCGAAAATGAACGTGCTGCAAACGATCGCGAGAACACACGCCCCTATGACCAGTCGCGACCATTGCCTAACGAAGAGTGCGCGGTCCCCGTAGGCCCGCATGAGACCGGGGAAGTGATGACCAATCGCCCCCACGGTTCCAAGCACGATGATCGCGACCTCGAAACCGAATGAAAGCGCCAGCTCCGCCACCACGAAGAGCAGACATGGTGTTCCGAGAAAGAGGAGGAGATCAGGGCGCGCACCAATGATCCATTGCATCGTGGATGCCCCGCGATCGGTGCGTTCGACGTCATGAAAGGCGTCGGGACTCGTAGTGCTCATCGCCGATCTCCATGACCAGCCGTTTTCTGCGAAAAAGAAAGAACCTCGGCCGTGAAGGCATCGTTTGCGTCGCCTCCGACCATATGGCCCGGGTCGTCGGAGCGCATTCGCGCCACTACCGAAGCGGGGTTGGTCTGGAACTCTTCGCCCAGAAAGTAGTCGTTCGGAGTCGATGTCATTCGCACGGATCGCCAAGCAAGGGGTTCACGCTGCCTCGAATGCCAGAGGAACCGACTTCGGTCCTCTCAGCGCCAACGAGTCGAGCATCGGAATCTCGTTGCTCCGAAGCTCTAGCTTTCTACAACGAGAAAGGAGCGTCTCGAGTGCAACCCTCGCCTCGAGGCGGGCGAGAGAAGCACCGAGACAGAAGTGGATTCCGTGACCGAATCCGACGTGCCCCTGCGGCTTTCGGTGGATGTCGAAGGTCGCGGCGTCAGGGAATTTCTCGTCATCGCGGTTGGCGGAGGCGAAGAGCGTCATGAGGAAGGAGCCCTTTTCGACCGTTCCGCCATCGAGCTCCACCGTTTCGGTCGCAACTCGCGGGAGCGACTGAATCGGGGAGTCGTAGCGAACGACTTCCTCAATGGTCTGAGGAATCAACTTGGGGTCACTCTGCACTTGCTTGAGCTGGTCTGGGTGTCGCAGAAGAGCACTCACGGCGTTCCCGATGAGGTTGGTCGTGGTTTCGTTTCCGGCCACGAGCAAGAGGAATACGAACGAGCGAACCTCACCATCCGACAGCGCCTCCTCGCCGTCCTGTGCACTGACAAGCACGCTGATGAGGTCATCCTTTGGATTTTCTCGACGCTCTGCGGCGATTTCGTCAATAAACTCCGACATCTCGTCGGCGTTCTCCCGAACCGCCTCCTTCGTGAAGTCCTTGGCGATTCCGGAAAGCCCAATCACCGTCGCATCCGACCACCTCTTGAAGTCGCCTCGCCTCTCGGGGTCAATTCCGAGGAGCTCGGCGATGACGGTGACGGGGAACGGGATGGACAGGTCTTGCACAAGGTCCATCTCTCCGCGGTCGAGGGCCTCATCGACGAAGCGCTCAGCGATTTCCCGCAATCGGGGTTCGAGAGCGGCAATGCGGCGCGGTGTGAAGCCGCGGTTCACGATTCCGCGGAGCCGCATGTGGTTCGGCGGGTCGACCGAAATCATCATCGGCGACTCGAGGAGTCGGTGACCCGCGAGTGCCCCTGAGTTCGGGCTCAGGTTGAGTCCACCCGAGAACAGCGCCTGAAACGCGGTGGATGAAAACTTCGCCGGATGGTGGAGGACATATTCGACGTCCTTGAATCGACTGACCGCGAAGAGTGGCGTGCCTTCCATCATCGGATGGACGGGGCTCTCGCGCCGAAGCGCCTCGTAGTATGGATAAGGATTCGCCCGAACCTTGGGGTCGAGGAAGTTGTAGTCGGCAGCCGTCACTTCATTTTCCATGTTCAGAATCCTCCAAGCTGGCCGAATCGAAAATCCGACTCGGCCGCAGTAAGCAGAAAAAATGGTGTTCCTGGAATGAGAATGGGTGTCGAGCGCGCGGACGCTAGACGCCGCGCGCTACAGCTGTGGTCGGACGCTGCACCGAAATTGACGTGGTCGTGCACGGCACTCACCGTTTGGACCTTTGCTGGAAGGACTTTGCAAGAAAGTCGACGACCGCCGCAGTAAACGCGTCGTTTTGGTCGCCCGAAACCATGTGCCCCGCGTTCTTGATGTCGACGCACTGAGCATGTGGGACAGCATCAAGTAGGTTGTCGGCTCCTTCTTGGCTCACTACATCGCTCTCGGCGCCTCGCACCAACAACGTCGGGACCTCGATTCGGCGAGCGCCGGCAAGTAGGCTCTCCTCCATGGCTTGTCTCGACGATCCGAGACGTTCGATGCCTTTTTCGCCCGGCTGAAATTTCGACGTCAGAAAGCGAACATCCCAACGCCAGTGCCATCGTCCGTCGGGCGAGCGACGAAGTGTTCGTTTGAGGCCGCTCAAGTCGGACGGTCGGGGCTTGTTGGGTCGGTAGGCCGAGATGGCATCAGCCGCATCGCTCAAGGTGTCGAAGCCGTCCGGGTAGCCCAGCATGAACCCGACGATGCGTTCCACGCCTTCTCGTTCCATTCGAGGCGCGATGTCGACGAGAACCACTTCCGAATAGAGCTGAGTTTCTGACAGTCGCAATGACGCCAGCGTCATCATCCCACCAAGAGAGGCACCCACGACGGCAGGTGGCTCCCGCAACGCGTCGACGACCGTGCGAAGGTCGGCGGCGAAATGCTCCGGGTCGTAGTCGCCGTCTTCTGGCCAGTCGCTGTCGCCGTGCCCTCTGAGGTCGAGTGCGATGGCGCGCCATCCGTCCTTCGCAAGCTCCGACGCAGTGTTTGCCCAGGCGTGGCGCGTCTGTCCGCCTCCGTGCAAGAGAAGTACGGGAGGACCGTCTTCGGGACCTCGCACATCGGCAGTGAGCTGGACTCCGGCCCCTGGAAGTCGAATTGTCGAGACGCCACCGACCGCGATATCGGTATCGGCCGCTAGTTGTGTCGGAGAAAGTCGAGAGAGCCTCATTGTTCTAGCCCTCAAACCGAATGCGAACGGACTTCGGTCCCCTAAGGATGAGTGAATCAATCCACTCCACGTTCGAAGTCGCTCGCTCGACGTTCTTGCATCGGCCGAAGAACTCCTCGAGAGCTACGCGAGCCTCGAGCCGAGCGAGGGATGCGCCGAGGCAAAAATGAAGCCCGAATCCAAATCCGATATGCCCCTTGAGCTCTCGGGTGACGTCGAATTGCTCGGCATTCGCCAGCCACTCCTCGTCGTGATTGGCAGAGCCAAGCAACACCATGACCATCTTTTCCTTGGGGATGGGAACGCCACATAGCTCCGTGTCAGCGGCTGTCTGGCGGAAGACGGCTTGCACCGGTGAGTCGTAGCGAAGCGCTTCCTCAACCACGCCCGGAATCATCTCCGGGTTATCTGTGACCTTCGCGAGCTGTTCAGGATGAGCTGTTAAGGCAAGCAGCGCGTTCCCGAGCAGGTTGGTTGTGGTTTCGTTGCCGGCGACGAGTAGGAGCACTGTAAAGGCGAGCACCTCACCCTCCGATAGCGTGCCTTCGCCTTCCTCGGCCCGAATCAGAGTCGAGATCAGATCGTCGTTGGGGCTTCGCCGACGTTCCTGGATCGCCCCGGCGAAGTAGTCGAGGAATTCCTCACGGGCTTTGAGCGCAATCTCGGGATCCCCGTCGCCGGAGACGCCCGTCGCGCTCGTGACGATCGCGTCGGACCAGCGCTTGAAGTCGTGGAGGCGTTCGGATGGGACGCCAAGAAGCTCCGCGATGACCCGGACGGGGAGCGGCATGGACAACGCCTGCACAAAGTCGACCTCGCCGGAGGCTGGGAGTGAGGCGAGGCAATCCTTTGCGATTGCGCGCACCCGTGGCTCGAGCTCCGCCATTCGGCGCGGCGTGAAGCCGCGATTGACGACTGCCCGTAGTCGGTCGTGGATCGGCGGGTCGGACGAGATCACGCTATTCGAATCGGTCAATGCGCTTGAGCGCTGACCCGAGCCCATCATGCCCGTCTGGCCGGTCATCATGGCTCGCATGCCCGCGGACGAGAACACTTCCGGAGTCTTCAACACGTGCTGCACGTCTTCGTGACGGCTTACGGCGAACACACCGAAGGGCTGCATCTCGTGGACGGGCGCCTCCTTTCGAAGAAGCGCGTATCCAGGGTAGGGATTCGCGCGCGATTCGGGAGAAAGAGGGTTGTAGTCCATGTCAGATCTCCATGTGGTTAGCGTGCTACTCGGTCTTGCGGCGACGTCGAGGTCACACAGTGATTACTCATGCGAAAGCTCACCTCGAGGAACCTCGCGCAAACGAGTCTTGCGGTGGCTTGCTAGGCGGATGAGTCGCTTGCCGTAACCGACCGCGTCGTCCGTCAGCGTGTAGACAACGGGCACAACGAGAAGCGTCAGGGCCGTCGAGGAAAGCATTCCACCGATCGCGAGAACGCCCATTGGACTCCGATACTCCGAGCCATCTGCTTGAGAGAGAGCGAGCGGAAGCATTCCGAAGACCGTAGAGAGCGTCGTCATGAGAACTGGGCGCAGGCGAACCGGTCCTGACTCCATCATGGCTGCATGCGCGTCCAATCCTCGCTCGCGCGCTCGGTTGGCGTAGTCGACGAGCAGGATCCCGTTCTTCATGACCAGGCCGACGAGTGCGAGAAGCGCAATCTGTCCGAATATGCTGAGGTTCTGGCCCGAGATGGCGAGGGCGATGAATGCACCCACAAACGCAAGCGGTGCCGTCGCCATGATGGCGATGGGCTGAATGAAGCTATTGAACTGACTTCCCAGCACCATGAAGAGTGCAAGCACGGCGAGGAAAAAGGCGAAGACAATGGCCTCACCCGTGTCCTGCATCTTTTCGCCCCAGCCCCGGTGACGTCCGGTGACGCCTGGCGGTAAACCAACTTCCGATACGAACCGGTCGAGCTCAGCGACGGCGTCGCCAAGTGCCACTCCAGCTGGATTGTTTGCGAAGATTTCAATTTTTCGCGTTCGATTTTCTCTATCGATTTGGACAGGTCCAGAGCCGACTTCGAGTGCAGCGATGCTCGCAAGATTCGCGAGCGAACCGTCAGCGGACCGGACCTGGAGGATGCTGAGGTCTGCTAGGTCATCGCGCTGAGACTCCTCGAGCCGAACCCGGACGTCGTAGCGCTCTCCGTCCTCCTCGTAGGTCGCTGCGTCGACGCCGCCCACGGTTGCTCGAAGCGTGTTGGCGACCGAGCGGAGGAAGACCCCCTGGTCCGCAGCCGCACGCCGGTCGACCAGGGCCTGAATTTCCGGGCGTCCCGTCTCGTAGGTCGAGGTCGGGTCTGCGAAGAGTGGGTTCGCTCGCATTCGGGAGATGAGTGCGTCTGAGACCTGTGCGAGTTGGTCCAGGTCGGGCCCTTCGAGTGCGTATTGCATGTTGAAGCCTGTGTAGCCGCCACCGGAGATCGCAGAGACTTCGCTTACGACCACGCTCTTTGCTTCCGGTACGGCAGCTGGAACGACACGGCGAGCTTCTTCCATCACCTCGAGCATCGTCGCCGCCCGTTCTTGCTTCGAGGTCAGCCCCACGTAAAGAAGAATTTCATTCACGCGACCCTGGCTTCCGGAACCAATCGTTGCGAATACGGCCTTCACGTTCTCAACCGAAGCAAGCGCCGCCTGCGCCCGCTTGGCGGTGAGCTTCGTCGCCTCGATACCGGTTCCTAGTGGGAGTTCGATGTGGGTCTCGAACTCCGACCGGTCTGCTCGCGGAGAGAACTCGAGCGGAATGGTCCGTGCCATCAGTCCGGCACCTACGACTGACAGGAGCGCGAGGCCGAGGAGCAGAGCGCGGTGACTCAACGCTGCGCTGAGAATGCGTGCGTATCGAGATTCGAGAGCGGAATAGAGCCCCTCAAGGGCCGCGAAGAGCTGCCCGTGGCCTTCTTCTCGCCGCATGACGCGCGCGCCGAGGGCAGGCGTGAGCGTGACCGCCACGAAGAGCGATACCGAGACCGCGAACACGACCGTGAGGCCATACTCGAGGAACATGCGGCCAATCATTCCCTTCATGAAGGCAATGGGAATGAAGACGGAAGCAATCGCGGCTGTAGCGGCGAAGACCGCCGGGCCGACTTCGGCTGTTCCGTTGGCGGCGGCTTCGAGCGGAGACTCGCCAGCCTCAAGGCGGCGATGTATGGCCTCGACAACCACGATGGCATCGTCGATGAGCAGGCCAATCGAGATGGAGATGCCGATGAGGCTGATGATGTTGAGCGTAAAGTCTGCGAGGTAGAAGAGGTAGAACGTTGCGACGATGGACGTTGGAATCGCTGTGGCAACGAGAAGAGTCGTCCGGATGTTGCGCAGGAACGCGAGGGTGACGAGAACCGCGAGAATCCCGCCGACCACCATGTCGAGAAACGTCTCCCGGACTGAGGATTCAATGAAGCGGGAAGAGTCGCGCGCGGCGAGAATCCGAACGCCTGGCGGCGCCCGCGCAGCGATGTCGTCGAGTGCTGCCTTTACACGGTTCGCGACGGCGACCGTGTTCTCGCCTGACTGGCGTCGGAGCTCGAGTGAGACGCCCGGAACGCCGTCGAGCTCCGCGTAGGTGCGTTCGTCTTCCAACCCGTCTTCGAGCCGAGCGACGTCACCGACGCGGGTCGGAGCCCCATCTCGGAAGGCAACGACGAGGTCCGAGAACTCCTCGACGGACTCGACCTCTCCCTTCGTCTTGAAGGAGAACTCAGACGTGCGCCCGCCGACCTCGAGGCGTCCGCCCGGAACCTCGGCATGTTCTCTGCGGATCGCTTGAACCACGTCGTCGGCTGTGACTTCGTAGGCGCGCATCCGGTCGGCATCGAGCCAGACGTGAATTTCGCGTTCGCGGTCACCGACGAGAGTGACAGAGCCGACACCACGGATGCGTTGCAATCGCTCCTTGACTTCGTCCTTGACGAAGCGGGTGAGCTCGCGGACGGGCAGGTCGCCAGCCACCATGATTGCGAGAATGGGCTGCGAATCCGGGTCCACCATCTCGACAATCGGCGGTTCGGTGTCAGGCGGAAGGTTCTGGCGAGCGAGCTCAATCTTCGCGCGCACGTTCTGCACGGCGGATTTCGCATCCATCTCGAGTGCAAACCGAGCAAGTACCAGCGAGAGTCCCTCGGAACTTGTTGAGCTCAAGTCCTCGAGTGAGGCGAGGTTGCTGATCTCTTCTTCGATGACCTCCGTCACCTCCGTCTCGATGGTCCCGGGGGTCGCACCCTCTAGGACGGTCGTCACGGTGACAATCGGCATCTCGACCTGCGGAAAGAAGTCGACGCCGACGCGCCCCAAGGAAATCCAACCGAGCGCGACGAGCGCGGCGCTGAGCATGACCGCAAAGACTGGCTTCTGGACTGAGACGTCAGAAATCCACATGAGCGGTCCGAATCACGATGGGAGTTCCCTCGACGAGGCGCGGGAGAGACGGGCCCGCAAGAACCTGGTCGCCCGCTGTCAGGCCCGACACCACCTCCAGCCGGGCGGCGTCGAGGTCGCGAACTTCGACGGCACGCTTGGTGGCAACAGAGTTCTCGGAGAGGAACACGTGGCGGCTGCCGTTCGTCCCGAGTACGGCGCGTCTTTCAACAACGAGCGCCTTCCGCGGCTCGGGACGAAGCTCGGCGCGAACGAAAAGCCCCGGCTTAACCGCAAAGTCATTGTTCTCAATCGGGATTCGCACCTCGAACGCACGGCTCTTGCGGTCCACGCGGTCATTCAGGATGAGAACCTCGCCCTCATAGGGATCGGGCAAGCCATCGATATGGAGGGTGGCGGGTGTTCCGAGCCTGATGTTCGCGAGGTGGAGCGCGGGCACCTGGACGATGGCTGCCACGATGTCGGTCTTCATGAGCTGGACAACGTGTGAGTTGCCGCTCAGCATCGTGCGCATCATCACGCCTTCGTCGACGAGGCGTGCCGTGATTACTCCGGGATACGGGGCGACAACGACGGTATCTGCGAGGTTCTGTTCGGCCCGTTCGAGCGCGGTCTGAGCCGCACCAAGGCGGGCGGCGGCAATCTCATCATCCGTGCGAACCGTGTCTAGCTGTTCGCTCGATGCCACACCCTCGCTTGAGAGCTTCTCGATGCGCTTCCTGTCCCTCGTGGCCTTCCGTGCTTCGGCACGAGCCAAGCGAAGAGAGTGTTGGGCTTCCTTCACGAGGATTCGATAGTCGGTATCCCGACTTCGAAATAGCGGAGCGCCGCTTTCAACACGGTCTCCCACTCGGACAAGAATCTCTTCGATGATGCCATCGACACGGGGGCCAATGTTGCTCGTCTTGTGGGCGGCGATAGACCCGGTGCCAATGATGGGTTGGGCAATCGCCTCCTGAGTGACCTCTACAGCCCAGACATCGAGAGCCGGCGCCTGGGAGGTGGGCACATTGCCTGCGTCGGTCTGGCCGCACGCGACCAGTAGCGCAAGCAATGCAGCTAGAATGCTAGTTACAACGGGCCTCACGCTGACTCCGTGAGCAGCGCTTCAAAGAGAGCCCGAACTCGCGGCGCGGCGTCGGACACAGATTTGCCCCGCGGCTCTTCCACCCAGCGAGCCGCGGTTGTCGTAACGGCACCGATGAGGGAGAGGGCGAACGTCTCAGGGTCGAGCTGTCCAAGGTTCCCAGCGCGTTTAGCATCTGCCGCGATGCCAACGAGCCATACCTTGAAGTCGTGGAAAACCGCCAGTGACTCGTCGCCCAGGGCCTGGCGAACGCGCCACGGGAGGCCGTGTGTTGTGGTGGCGTAGAGCTGGAGGAGCCCTTCGTGCGCATCGAAGCATTCGAACAGAGTGTCGATGACGGCAAGAAGCTTTTCAGCCGCGCTGGGGAGGCCATCGACCTTGGCCTGCACGCGGTCTCTAATCGTGGTGGCGGCGGCATGGACGACGGCTTCGTAGAGCTCCTCTTTGCCTTTAAAGAGTCCGTAGACTGAGTTCAGCGAGACCTCAGCGGCATTCGCAATCTCCGCAACTTGCGCGCCCTGGAAGCCTTTCGCAGCAAACGTTGCGGCCGCAGCCACAAGGACGTCTTCGCGGCGAAGCGCAATCTCACGGAGGCGGCGTTCTTCGCGAACGGAACGGAGCTCAGGACCTGCCATTCCTTCCACCCAACTGTTAGTTTCAAAGGGAAGAATAGCGGTTCTTTCAGGAAGAGCCTCAGATTTTTCTGGATTTTTGTACGACCGAACGTGACTTTTGGTCCGTAAGTCATTGAAATATCGACTTTTTCAACGTCCAAACAGTCCAGCGGACGTCATGACATACAGTGAACGCGGGGGAGGACCTCCCACTGCGGTGACGGGCGGGATCCTCTTGGCCGGGGTAAATCACCCCGGATTCGGGGCTGCAAACACGGTATTCGCAGTTCGGACGGTTCCGGCCAATCAGCTCGAATCAGCCCGGGAACAGACTGCCCCAAGTCCTATCCGCTGGGTCCTCGGGAGCGCTCGGGGACCCAACGTGGCGCGACGCATTCCGGAAGCGCCGAAATCCCAGGCCCCAAAAGTGCTCTCGAGCTCTCCTACTATTTGGTTGGGACGCTGCTTGAGCATGCTGCACCTTCGACTCACTCGAGCACGAAACCGGCATAGCCGCTCGAGGTCTCCTCATCACATCTCGCACGATACGCCGGGGAGCCACCGAGGTACGCCATGAATACCGGCTTTCTGTCGGGCAAGTTGTGGTTGACGCCCATGAACCAGGAGTCGACTTTCGTCAGAAGCGAAAACTCGGCTGTCTCGTAGACATGCTTCGTCCACTCGTCCTCTGATTCCTGACGCGGCGAAACCCGCTCCTGGCCATTGGCGCGCATGTTTCGAATCAGCTCCGTCACCCACTCGACGTTCTGTTCGATGCACCTCGGAATGTTGCAGAACGTCGCAGCGTTGTGTGGACCAACCAGTGTCAGGAGATTCGGGAAGCCCACGACCTGGATGCCTAGGTAGGTGCGCGGGCCATCTGCCCAATGATCCTTGAGCTTCTTACCTTCTTCGCCGCGAATTTCGATTCGATCGAAGGCTCCGGTCACGGCGTCGAAACCCGTGGCGTAGATGATCATGTCGAACTCGTGCTGGGTGTCGGTCGTTTCGATGCCCTGAGGTGTGATCCTCTCGATCGGGGTCTCGAGGAGGTCGACGAGCAAGACGTTGTCCTGGTTGTAGATCTCGTAGTAGTTGGTCTCCATCGGAACACGCTTCGTGCCGAAGCCGTGATCCCTAGGAACCAGCTTCTCGGCGATCTCGGGATCATGGACCCGCTCTCGGATCTTCCGCTTCATGAAGTCCGTGATCAGTGCGTTCGCCCTCTCGTCGATCATGTTGTCACTGAAGTTGCCCAGCCAGATTCCGAATCCCGGCTCGCCGTAGAGCTTCTCGTAGAAGGCCTCCCGCTCCTCATCAGACACCTCGAGGGCCGATCGAGGGTCGGACATATGCATGAATCCACCGTGAGAGTCGTGGCATCGCTGGAAGACCTCGGGGTAGCTGGCCTTGAGTTCGGACTGGGACTCCGGCGCGATCGGACTATTGCGCAGAGGCGCGCAGAAGTTCGGTGAGCGCTGGAAGACGGTGAGGTGAGCGGCCGTCTTCGCGACTTCTTGAATGACCTGAACGCCGGTCGCGCCCGTCCCGATCACGGCGATGCGCTTCCCCGCAAATTCGACGGGCTCATGCGGCCATCGGGCGGTATGAAAGGACTCGCCCTCGAAGTGATCGAGGCCGTCGATTTTGGGCATCGTGTATGCCGAGAGAGGACCAATCGCCGTGATCAGGAAGCGCGCCCGTGCTCGAGTTCCGTCTTCCGCTTCGATCGCCCACGTGTTCTCGGCCTCATCGTAGATCGCAGACGCGATCCGCGTATCGAACTGGATGTCCTTGCGGAGGTCGAACTTGTCTGCGACGTGACTGAGGTAGCGCAGCGTTTCCGGTTGCGGCGAGAAGTGTTCGGTCCAGTCCCACTCCTCGAGGAGTTCGTCCGAGAAAGAGTAGGCGTAGCTGTAACTCTCGGAATCGAACCGCGCTCCCGGATAGCGATTCCAGTACCAGGTGCCTCCGACGTCGCCGCCGGTCTCGAAGACTCGGACAGAGAGCCCCAATTCACGAAGCCGGTAGAGCTGGTACATCCCCGCCATTCCAGCGCCGATGATGATGGCGTCATAGTCTCCGCCTCGAGAGGAAACGCCTGTAGTCGGTTCGGTCGTGTTCGTGGCCATTTCGGAGATCCTCGATGTCGTGGCCGCAGCGCTCGACCACGCCGCGGCTGCCTCTATTGCGGGTTCGACGTTCCGGGTCGGAACATCGGTAGAGCGAAGCCGTCCTCGAATCGCTCGAAGTAGAGCTCGAGCGGGATTCCAATCTCGAGCTCGTCGGTCTCGACTCCGCGAAGTTGGCTGACCATCCTCACGCCCTCATCGAATTCCACCACGGCGACGACATAGGGAACCTCGGACGCGAATTGAGGCAGCATCGCCTGGTGGGTCACGGTCCAGGAGTACAGATGTCCTCGTCCGGCTGACTGTTGCCAGGCCCACTTCGCAGAGCCGCATTGAGCACACATCATCCGCGGAAGATGACGCCATGTTTCACAGTCATCGCAAACCTGGAAGCAAAGACGTTCCTGCGTGCAGTGCTGCCAGAATTCGTCGTCGAGCAAGGTTTCGGCCCGAGGGCCGGGTCGCGGCGCCGCAGCGGGTGAATCGGTCATTCGATCATCTCCTCAAGACGACGATGCTGCCGTCTCCGAAGTCTCCCCATCCCGTAACGAGGCCGACCTCGGCGTTGGCGACCTGAGTCGCGCCGCCGTCGCCTCGGAGCTGACGCGTGGCCTCGACGACGTGATTCAGACCCCAGACGTGCGCTTCGGACAGAAGACCGCCATGCGTGTTGATGGGGCATTCGCCTCCGTGCTCGATCCTTCCGCCGCGGACGAAATCGCCTGCTTCGCCCGGGCCACAGAGCCCCAGGGCTTCGAGCTGGAGGAGGACCACATACGTGAAGCAGTCGTAGATCTGAAAGAAATCGACGTCCCCGACCTCGATCCCCGCCATCCCTAGCGCTCGGGGGGCAGCGGAGTGCAGACCGAAGCGCAACATGTCAGGTCGGCTCGGGATATCGTCAGCAGGGTACGGGTGGCCTTCTGCGGCGCCCATCACGTACACCGGCGTATGGGGTCCGTTTCGCGCCCGCTCTGCGCTCGACAGCACGACCGCGCACGCACCATCCGTCTCGAGACAACAATCGTTCAGGCGAAACGGCTCCGAGATCCAGCGTGAGTTGAGGTACCCCTTCATGTTGAGAGGTCGGCCCCGCATCACGGCCCGCTCGTTCGACTGGGCGTGCTTTCGGCACGCGATCGCAACGGCGCCGAGGCTCTCCTCCTGGATGCCGAAGGTCTTCATGTGTCGCGTGGCGATCCACGAGTACATCTGCACCGGCGTCGTCGCGCCGTAGGGCAGGTAGTACCCGCCGATCGCACGTCGCATCGCTGCGATCGAAATATTCTCTCGGCGTACACCCGGCTTCGGTCGCATGGCCGAGAAGCCGAGCCAGCCCACGACGACGACGACATGCGTGGCGATGCCTTCTGCGATTGCGAGTGCAGCAGTTTGGAGAGCAGACGTCGGACTCGCGCCGCCCATCTGAACGGTTGCGGCGTATCGCAGGTCCTCGATCCCGAAATTCGCTGCGATCTCCTCGGCGGTGATATTCACAGGCGGTAGAACCAGGCCGTCGACTTCGTTGGGAAGCAGCCCGGCATCCGCGATGGCTATCCGCGCGGCATTCAGCATCAGCTCGGCCGAGCCTTGCTCGGCCCCTCGTACGTAGGGCGTTTCGCCGATTCCCACGATCGCGGCGCGGTCTCGAATGCTCAAGGTCGAATTCTCTCCTACCGGCTTGGTCGCGACCTGCGATTCGGCGTGCGTCGATTCGATTCCGCCGCGCTCGGCCGTCGCGTCGCTCGCAATGCCACTTCGGCCGCGTTTCCGATTCGGTTCGATTATGCTAAATCGGATACGACCGTGACACAAGGCGAATGGGACTCGAGGTCCACGCAATGGAGACACGCATGACGCTGCGCACCAGAATCTGCGATCTGCTGGAAATCGAGGTCCCCATCGTACTCGCTGGAATGGGGGGCGCGGCGACGCCCGAACTCGCGGCGGCGGTTTCCAATGCCGGAGGGTTGGGCGTGCTCGGCGCGGCCGCCTGCGGGCCGAATCGATTGAGGCGTTGGATCGAGCGCACCCGGGAGCTGACGGACGAACCGTTCGGCGTCGACACATTGCTGCCGGCCTCCGTGCGGCGTGGTGCATTCGAAGCAAAGGCAGGCCCCTCGCCGCTCGATCAGCTTTCCGGCCACCAGGCCTTTGCACGCGAATTCCAGGAGCGCGAAGGCCTCGAGCCGCTCTCCGAAGATGATCGCGGTCCGCTCGGCGGCGGTGATGACCCCGACGCGGGCGGGCCCATGCCCTTCTCCAAGGAGTTCTTCGAGGCGCAGATGGCAGTGGTGATCGACGAACGTGTGCCCGTTTACGCCGCGGGTCTAGGGGATCCGGGTCCCTACGTGGATCAGCTTCACGCCAACGGCACCCGGGTCATGGCGGTCGTCGGGCAGACCTATCATGCGCGGAAGGTCGCAGAGTCCGGCGTCGACATCATCGTAGCTCAGGGACACGACGGCGGTGGACACAACGCGCCAGTCGGCACGATGGCGCTTCTTCCGCAGGTCAGGGACGCGATCGGTGATCTCCCGCTGCTCGGGGCGGGCGGGATCGGCGATGGTCGAGCGGTCGCGGCGGCACTCATGCTCGGTGCCGATGGGGCCTGGGTCGGGACCGCCTTCCTGGCGACCCAGGAGGCCGGCATTCACGACTTCCAGAAGCAGGCGCTCGTCGATGGGACGGATGCATCTACGACGATCTCCCGCAGCATCACGGGCAAGCCCGCGCGGATGATTCGCAGCAAGTGGTCGCAGGCCTGGGAGGAAGCCGACATCGATCCGCTTCCCATGCCCTATCAGTCGATGATCGCGATGCCCGTGCTCGGAGCTGCGACGCGCGATGCCCGCGCGGACGTGATTCCGGGCTTCGCGGGGCAGGGGCTCGGATTGATCGATCGTGTCCGGCCGGCTGCAATCGTGCTGGAAGAGATGGTGCGGGATGCCGAGAACGCGCTGGCGTCTGGCGGGGATCTTCTTGGGTAGTCGGTCGCGTCCTGAGGGGCCGCGTCGCGTTCGAAATCAGTCGTCTACGTACTCGTCGAGTGTCTGCCGCATGAGACGAATCCGGCTCTCCTGGTAGTTGCCGAGCCGGGCGCGTCGAGTCTTGGATGCACGCAGGCCGCGTTGTACGCGGGGCATCGTCTCGAAGTCCTGGTCCAGGATCGGGCCGAAGTATCCGAAGGCGTCGACGGATGACCAGAGCTGGTTCGCCTGCAGTTCGACGAGCGGCGCCGCCGGAGGACGAGCGGTGCCGTCAGGCACGGGGAGAAGAAGGCGAACCTCGAAATAACAACGGTTCGGATCGTCACCGAATGGACGGACGCGATACACGAGTGGGGACCCTAGACCGCCGAAGATCACCAGATTCGGAAAGACGTGATACTGGATCACGTCCAGAATCTCGGTGTCACTCAAGCCGCTCGTGTCGATCCCCAAGTCGTTGCCGAGCCGTTCTCGCATCGCCGACACGATCACGTCTCGGGCCCGAGCTCCCTCGGGCACCGCGGAGGCCGCTTCGCAGAGTCCGAAGTTGGCAGCCTCGTCGAGAATCCGCTGCTCGCTGTAGGAGCCCTCGGTATGAGGGCTCGCTACACCGGACAGGTTGATCATTCGGCTCGTGTGCCGCTGTCCCGGCCAGACGTCGTACTGAGCGTTCGCGTCACCGAAGAGGGGTAGGGACTGGGGATGAATCCCGATGACGTGGAAGACTTCGATGAAGGCTTCGATCGCGATCTTCCAGTTGCATTCGAGGACCTTCCCGGCGTGCGCCGCAGTGTATCGGTCCTCGAGCGGCCACCTCGCGAAATCCTGCGGCACGCGCTCGAGATACTCGGAGAGCGCTCCCGCGTCGCTGTCCAGGTTGACGAAGACGAAGCCTCCCCACTCGTCCACACGAGCCTCGGGAAGTCTGAGATCGTCCTCATTCAGATCGGGGAAGTCCCATGGACAGGTGATCTTTTCGACCTCGCCGTTCAGATTCCATGTGAAGCTATGAAACGGACATCTTATCCGGCTGATGCGGCCGCCGTCTTCTCGAAGGAGCGTTCCGCGATGGAGGCAGGAGTTGTGGTAGGCCCTGATCTCGTCGGGCGTCGAGCGGATCACGATGAGAGAAGTCTCCCCGATCTCGTAGACGACGTGGTCGCCGACCTCCGGTATGTCTTCCTCCCGACAAGCGACCTGCCAGACGCGTGACCACATCCGCTCGAGTTCGAGTCGGTGGTAGTCGGGCGACGTGTAGACATTGGTGGGGAGCGCGCCACCGCCGATGCTTGTCGAGACGGTCTCTCTCAGGAACGCCGGCGGCTCGTTGGTGTCTTCCCGGTACACGTCCTGAACGGATTCACCCGGACAGCGGGCATCGCCATCCGCATCGGGCGTGCTTGACGATCGTGTAGGCTTCATCGATAGACACTCCTTACCGTTCAGTTCGTGGCGGCCGCACGTCAATACAACGACTCGCAAAGCCCGGGTCCGCATCCCGGCCCCTCCCGCATTCGGCGTTGTCGATGGAGTTGGGTGAGGCTGGCTCTCATGTCGAGGGCGCGCGGGTCGCAAGTCTTGTTATTCGCGAGCGGTTCTCTCCTTCGCGATCGCCTCTGCGTCCGGGGAGAAACGTTGTCTGCGAATGCGGCTCAAATCTTCGAATTTCTCGCGATCGATCGAGATGAAGAGGCCGGACGCCTCTGCGCAAAGCCGATCGCCTGCGTACATCTCGCCGCGAGTGCGGATTTTTCGGCCGCTACGGCCCTCGTAGCGCCCTTCGAATCTGAGCGTCGTTCGAATCGGAGTCGGGCTGCGGTAGCTCACTTCGAGAGTGCCGGTCATCCCCGGCGCGCCAGAGTAGATGCAGGCCATGCCCAGAAGCTCGTCGAATGCGGCCGCGATGAAGCCGCCATGGACGCAGCCGGGCGCTCCCTCGTACGCGTTGCCGAAGAAGCCCGTCCCCGAGACGAAGCCCGCGTCGGGATCTGGAGCGAACTGGAGTGGCGGCGCGATCGGATTGGCGCGGCCCACGAGCGGGCTTCGGTCGTGGAAGTTCTCCATGCCGGCGAAGGCCATCTCGGCGATGCCACGCGGCTCGTCCTCAACGGGCTCCTTGCCGAAACGATCTGCGAGCCTCTGAATTTCGGCCGCGCCCGCCAGCAGCGCACTCGTGTCGGCGTCTGTCGCGCACAGTACGTCGAGCAGCGATCGCACCGATTCGGCTACGTCGCGCTTTGCTCTCCAGCTGTCAGGAACTTCCTCGTCGGCCTTGCGGAAACGGGCAATCCGTTCCGCGATCAAATCGGCGCTCATCGCTCCATCGTCGGTCATTCGAACAGCTCTGCTCCTCGATCAGGCCGCGTTCGCCGCGGGGAGCAGGCGATAGCGGATCGGCATGTGCTTGATCCCTCCGACGACGCTCGACCGAAGTCGCTCGACGGGGCCCGCGAGCTCCACGTCGGTGAGTCGTGCGAGCAGATGGCGGAAGATCACCTGCAGCTCGAAACGGGCGACGTGGGCACCCAGGCAGACGTGCTCTCCGATTCCGAATGCGATGTGGCGATTCGGCTGTCGGTCGATCCGAAAGCGATCAGCGTCCTCGAAGATCGACTCGTCCCGATTTGCAGACGGATAGAAGAGCGTGAGCGTCTCACCCTCGCGGATCGTCTGCCCGTGCAGCTCGACGTCGCGCACGGGAGTCCGGCAGAAATGAATCACCGGTGAGGTCCAACGCAAGACCTCCTCGACGAGGGATCGGTTGAGGTCCGGTCGCTCACGGGCGAGCGCCAGCTGATCCGGATTCTCGATCAGTGCGAGGAGACCTCCGCTCGCGGCGTTGCGGGTCGTTTCGTTTCCTGCGACGACGATCAGGAAGTAGTACGACATCAGCTCGAAGACGGGAAGCTCTCCGCCGCCGATCTTCGAGTGGGTGAGCACGCTGACGAGATCGTCTTTCGGGCGTCCCCGCCGTTCGTTCGTCAGGTCCTGGAAGTAGGAGAAGAGGGCGAGCCGGGCGGATTGCACCGTCTCTTGAGGCGTCTTCCCCTCCTCGCGGTATTCCGGATCGGCCGCCCCTAGGACGCGGTTCGTCCAGTCGAAGAGCAGTTCCCAATCCGACTCCGGGACGCCGAGCATCTCGGCGATCACCCAGATCGGAATCTTGGCGGAGAACTCTCGCACGAAGTCCACCTCGGACTCCTCCCCGTCCGCGAAGATGTCGTCGAGAGCGCGCGTTGCGATCGCGTCGATCCGCTGAGCGATGTCTCGAAGGGCTCGGGGCGTGAATCGCTTGTTCACCAGGGATCGGTAGTCGGCATGATCGGGGGGATCCATGTTGAGGAGCATCCGAACCGGCAGCTCGCCCGATTCTCCCGTGAGTGTGTCTGCGCCGACGACGAGTCGAGGCGAGTTCAAATAGAGGTCCGGTCGTCGCGAGACCGCGACGATGTCCTCGTGGCGCGTCAACGCCCAGAACGGCTGGAGCGCGAGGCGATCGAAATGATAGACGGGCGCCTCACGCCGAAGAAGTCGAAAGGCCTCGTGTGGATAGCCATGCTCGGCATAGTGGACCGGGTCGATCAGTTCAACATCGTCGAGTTTCATTGCGGCACTCATTGATCTCACTCCTTCGGATCGCGGATCAGGACCGTGCCCTGTGCAATGCAGGCGAGCCGGTCTGCGTTTCGAACTTCGATGCGCACGACTGCGGTCGCACGCGTCATAGAGATGATCTCCGCGTCGGCGACCACAGCTCCCGTGCTCACTGGAGCGAGGTAGTTGACCTTGAACTCGGTCGTCGCTGCCCACTGGCCGGGCTTCATGTGCGGATAGCAGACGCAACCCAGGACGTGATCGCAGACGGCCGCGAGGACGCCGCCGTGCATGTTGCCGAACGGCGTGAGGAGTTCCGGCCTGACCTCGAGCTTCGCCCTGAGGTGGCCGGGTTCGAACTCCGCAAACTCGACACCGAGGAATCCGGGCAGACCCTCGAGCTTCTTGCTCGCGTCGATGAATCCCTTTGCCACGGATGCGTCGAAGCTCGCTCGTAGTCGATCGCTGGTACTCACGCTCCATCTCCTCTCGGTCGTGCGTGACCGGTCATCGCTTGTCCTTCTGCACCGTTTGCACGTGCAGGTGCAGCTTCTTCCGGAGTCCGCGCGGAAAGTTGCCCGCGATCAGGAACCGGGCGATCCGTCGGCTCGGGTTCCACCATCGATGCGGAATGCCGGCCTTGAAGTGGAGAGAGTCACCCTGGCCGAGTTCGAACTCCTCGTCGCCGACGGAAAAGTGGATTTGGCCTTCCTCGCAGACGATGACCTCTTCGCCGTCGTATCCGTGTGCGCCGCTACCACTCGAAAAGCCGGGATAAACGGTCACTCGCCACATCTCGATCGCCGGATCGAAGAGGTCTCCCGAGAGCCGCTCGACGCGGAGCTTCTGTCGGGAGTCGATCACGGAGTGCTCCTTCGAGCGCATGAAGACGACGTCGGCCTCCTCGGGCTCAGAACTGAGGAGCTCCGCGGGCCTGCGATCCAGGCCGCGAGCAATTTTCAGTGCGATCGCGATCGACGGGACCATCTGGCCGGTCTCGACCTTCTGGATCGTACTTGGCGCTACGTCGCACCGATTCGACAGGTCCTGAAGCGAGAGCCCGAGTTCGTCGCGCCATTGTCGAACGCGAACGCCAACGAATTCAATGTCTTCTTCCATGACTTCTCCCTGGTACGTCTGTCGCGTCCCCGCGCTCTTCTCGGTCAGGCCGGTAGCGGGATCCGGTAAAGCTCCGCCGCATTGTCCTGGAGGACTCGCTTGCGGACGTGCGGGGTAAGCCCTCCCAGAACCTCCGTGACGTGTTCACGATTGTCCGGATACAGACAGGTGGGGTGCGGGAAATCGGTCTCGAAGAGCACGTTCTCGACGCCAACGTCTTCGATGAGCTTTTTTGGGGCCGTCTTCTCGAACCAGAAGCAGCCGTACACCTGACGCTTGAAGTACTCCGAGGGAAGCATCTTCAGCTTGCCGTTGGCGTTCGCGCCCGTCTCGTGCATCTCGTAGTCGAGGGACTCGAGCAGGAAGGGCAGCCATCCGATCCCGCTCTCGACTGAGACGACTTTGACCTTCGGGAACCGCTCCAGTACGCCGCTGTAAAGTAGGTTCCCGAGCACGCGCGCGTTCTCGAGGAAAAGCGCGGTCGAGCCGAGTGCGAGCTTCTCCGGGAGGTCGGTCGATTGCCAGGCAGCGCGGCCAAACATGTTGAAGGAAGTCTGACTCGCACCGATGTGGAAGTTCACGGGCATCTCGAGTTCGCCGCACACGTCCCAGAACGAATCCCATGCCGGATCGCCGAGGTCGGGCAAGCCAACGGAATCGGGATCGCTGCACATAACGATCCCGCGAAGCCCCATCTCGTGCGAGCGTCGGATTTCGGCCGCACACGCCTCGATGTGCCACCAGGGGACAAGTGCCATCGGGAAGATCCGCTCGTCCGATCCACGCTGGATCTCGACCATCGCGTCGTTGTAGACCGTTGCGCAGGCGAGGCGGAGTTCCTCGTCCTCGATCTGGGTGAAATTCTGGTTTCCGAAGCCAGCCACGTTCGGGTAGATCACTTGCGCGCCAATGCCGAGCTCATCCATCAGGCGGACGCGCGCCTTCATGTCATAGGAGGCAACGTGAACATCCTCTTGTGACCAGCCGAAGAACTCGATCCCGTCGGATTTCTGGCCATCGCTCCGAACGACGCTCACCGGCGTGGCCGCGCCCAGATCGATGTCGCCGTCGACGACCCAGTGTTTCGCGCCGTCGATCTCCTTGACCTGGGGCAGCCGCGCGCGGATGGCACTGGGGGCGTTCGCCGTCCACAGATCGTGGGGTTCCGAGATATGTGTGTCCGCGTCGATGACGTGCAAGCCATCGAAGATCGTGTCCATGTCCGCAGTGCTCATTGGGGTTCCCCTCGTCCGGATTGACTGGCTATGATCGGGGACGTTAAATCGGATTGGAAACTTTGTCTACCGAGCGGGCGGCCGCACGAAGACGTGGTCGAAGAAGGATCCAGAGGAGGCGGGTCGTGTCGGGAACGCCGAAGAAGACGCGAGCGATCGTCCAGACTGGGCCGCGGAGTCTGGAGCTGCGGGATCTTCCGGTTCCGGAAATCGGCGCGGACGATGCCCTGCTTCGGGTCGAGGCCTGCGGCATCTGTGGCAGCGACGTGGAGCAGTACCACGGGGCGTTGCCACTTCCATTTCCGGTGATCCCCGGTCACGAGCCGCTCGGCCGGATCGAGTGCATCGGCGATCGCGCCGCCGAGCGATGGGGCGTCGACGTGGGCGATCGCGTCGCCGTCGAGACAATGCTGTCCTGCCGTTTCTGCCCCCCCTGTCTCCGAGGCGACTATCACCTTTGCCGTGCTCGACAGATCTATTCCTACATCCCGTTGGATCGACCACCGGGGCTATGGGGGGCCTATGCGGATCTGATGTACCTCGCGCCGACCTCGATCGTTCATCGCGTCGACCCAACGCTTCCACCCGAACTCGCTGTGATGTTCAACCCGCTGGGCGCTGGGTTCCGATGGGCGGTCGAGATCCCTCGCACGCAGCCCGGTCAGAGCGTCGTGGTCCTCGGCCCCGGCCAGCGTGGCCTGGCGAGCGTGATCGCCTGCCGCTCGGTCGGCGCCGGCCAGATCGTCGTGACGGGCCTCGAGGCAGACGCCGAGAAGCTGTCGCTGGCCCGCACGTTCGGCGCCGACGTGACCGTCGACGTCGAGAACGAAGACGCGCGTAGTCGGATTCTCGAGGCGACGGACGGCGGTGCGGACGTCGTCGTGGATGTGTCAGCCTACGCGACGTCTCCAGTGGCCGAGGCGCTCGACTACGTGCGACCCGGCGGAACGATCGTCCTGGCCGGAGTGAAGGGCCACGTTCCGATCCCCGAATTCATCTCGGACAAGATCGTGATGAAGGAGATCGCTATACGAGGAGCGATCGGCGTGACGCAGTCGGGCTATTCCGAAGCGATTCGACTGATCGAGTCCCGGCGTGTACCTCTCGAGAAGATGCACACACACGACTTCGCGCTGGGAGACGCCGAGGAGGCGATCCGGACACTGGCAGGCGAGATGGATGGAACGCGCTCCATCCACTCGTGTCTCCTGCCAGGACTGGGCTGAGGCGAGAAAGGAGCTCGATGTCGAATCCGAGGGCACCGGTCATCGTGGGCATCGGTCGCACGGTCTATAGCCGAAGCTCGGGTCGGACGACGCTCGCGATGGCCGCGGAGGCCGCTCGGTTCGCGCTCGACGACGCCGGGCTCACCGCGGCGGATGTCGACGGAGCGGCGACCTATCAGGTCGGCGATTCGGCGGGGCCGATGAGAGTGTCGGACGCGATCGGGTCGCCCGGTCTCCGCTGGAATCTGGATCTAATGGGCGGCGGCAACTATGCGTCGAGCGTCGTCACGAATGCAGCGATGGCCCTCGAGTCGGGCGCCTGCGAGACGGCAGTCGTCTACCGCTCGCTCAACGGGCGGAGCGGTCGGCGATTCGGTCGTGCGGATGGGGCTCGCAGGGTCGGCGGGCCGATGCAGTTCACGGCGCCTCAAGGCTATTCGACGCCACCGCAGTGGATGGCGATGTGGGCGCGGGAGCATCAACGGGTCTACGGAACGACCTGTGAAGATCTCGGCGAGATCGCGGTAACCCAACGACGGCACGCCTCTCGGAATGAGCACGCCGTCCATCGCAAGCCCATCACGATCGATGACTATCTCGCCGCCCGCTGGATCAACGAGCCGCTCCGGCTCTACGACTGCGCGCTCGAGGTCGACGGCGCCGTGGCCCTCGTGCTCACCACGGCGGAGCGGGCAAGAGACACGCGCCAGCCACTCGTTTCGCTCCTCGCGCATGCCGAATTCACGGGGGCCGGCGGTTCCTGGGAGCAGTGGCCCGACCTAACGACGATGTACTCGAAACACGTGGCGCCCGACCTCTGGAGTCGGAGTGGCCTGGTCCCCGCCGACGTAGACGTTGCCTGCATGTACGACTGCTTCACCTACACCGTGATGGTCACGCTCGAGGAGTTCGGTTACTGCGGACGCGGCGAGGTGGGCGACTTCTTCCGCGAAGGAAGAGCGACGTACGGCGGCGAAGTCGTGGTCAATCCACATGGCGGACTCCTCTCGGAGGGATATATCCACGGTCTGAACCACAGTTTCGAGGCGGTCCTTCAGCTACGTGGCGACGCGGGCGTCCGGCAAGTCGATGCGGCGGAGGTCGCGCTGGTCACCGCCGGTGCGGGGCCCTATGGAGGCGCCATGCTGCTAGCGGTGTCTCGATGAGCGACCGGGCGACGATGCTTCCGCCGCAGCCCCAGCCGGACTTCGATACCGAAGGATTCTGGAAGGCCACGGCGTCCGGACGGGTCGAGCTGTGTCGATGCGTGGAATGTGGCCTCTGGCATCATCCGCCGCTCGAGCGATGCCGTGCGTGCGCGGGCAAAACCACTTTCGCGCCGATCGCCGGAACCGGTCGTCTGCGAAGCTTCATCGTGGTCCAGCACGGCGCGGTGCCCGGATACCTCGACGCCATCCCCTACGTCGTCGGGTTGGTCGAGCTCGACGAGCAGTCGGGGCTCCGTCTGGCCGGTCGCGTCCTCGACGTGCGGCCCGGCGAGCTGGCGTGCGGTGCCCGCGTCCGGAGTGAGGTGATCTCGCTGCCGCCAGGAGAATTTTCGGTGGTCGGTTTTCGAATCGAAGGTGTTCCAGACAATCGAGAAGAGGAGGTCGCATGAGGGGAGGTGTTCGGGCGGAACCGCTTGGGGAGGAGGAGGCAGCTCAGATCGCCGAACAGCTCGGGTTGAACCCGGCGTTCGCCTCGCTCTCCGTCTTTCGGGTGTTGCTGCGGACGCCCCATCTCGCGAAGTCGGTGGCGGGGCTCCTCGAGACGCTCCTCCGAGGCGAATACCTGGACGGCAAGCTTCGCGAACTCGTGATTATGCGGATCGGGTGGGTCACGGGCTCGTGCTACGAGTGGACGCAGCACTGGCGGGTGGCGCGCATGATGGGAATCTCCGAAGAGACACTGCTCGGCGTCCGGGATTGGCAGAGCCATGCCGGCTATGGAGCCAGAGAGCGAGCCGTGCTGGCTGCGACCGACGAGACAATCGATACGGGGACCATTTCGCCCGAGACGTGGCAGGCATGTCGCGACTGCCTCGGCAGAGACGAGGTGCTGATCGAGCTCGTCGCGGCGATCGGTAACTGGCGACTCTTCTCTTCGCTGCTGCGCAGTCTGGAGATTCCTCTCGAGGACGGCGTGGAGGCATGGCCGCCCGACGGGCGAGAGCCGACGTGATGCCGGTGCTTTGACACGTTTGGTGTGGGTCGGCCCGGTAGGGCAGCGATTAGCCTGGGTGCGGGCTGCTTGTCAGCTCAATGCGTATCGAGGCCGGCGACAGCGCCGCCCGAAGTTCCCCGCCAATCCGCAATCGCCGACCGCCCCGCGTTCTTTCAACGTTGGGCCGTCGTCTTGCTTTCTGACAGAATGAACCACGCCGGCGTCGTGGGGTTCGTGGGGCTCCTTCCTGAGGGGGACGTAGCGGCTTTCGAGGCCAGCAGCGAAGTCCGCGATAAAGCAGTGGGTCCCGCGTGATTTGCCTCTCCTTGCCTCTCAGTGCACATCCTTGCCTAGTAAGACCGGACCAGGAATCAAGAGAAGCTCAACGAATCCAGATGGTTGCAAGATCTCCAGAATTACTTGCCAACGTGAGGGTCGCCAGTTCGAATCTGGTCTCGTGCTCCACACACGAAAAACCCGTCGCCCAAAGGGCGGCGGGTTTTTTGTGTCTGGGGCACGGCCCAGGTCCTTGGATTGGACCCTCGGGTTTAAGAGCATTGCCAACTTGAGGGGGAGCTGCGAGCGAATAGCGAGCAGCGAGTGGAGCGTCCTGCGCGGCGAACGCCGCGCGGGGCGCGACCGGACGCCAGTTCGAATCTGGTCTCGTGCTCCACCTACGAAAGAAGCCGTCCCACAAAGTGGGGCGGCTTTCTTCGTACAGGGGCTTGGACTCGGTCGAAGTTCGCCAATACCTCGTCCTCGCCGCCGGCGGTGGGAAGCTCGGGCGGCCGTCCGGGTCGAAGCCCGTGGCCTCCGCGCTGCCCAGGGACTAGCGGCCCGAGAAAATCGCGCTGCGTGAACCGCTTCACGGAGCGGCCGCGGCTCCCGTCCGAATCTGTCCTCGAGACCGGGAGGACGGCATGAAGACGAGACGCGTTTCACAAGAAGTTCGGGAGCGGGTGCTCGAGCGCATCCGCGGCGCCCTCGCGACCGCGGTCGCGATCGGCGTCTGTCTCGCCGCGTCGAGTGCCTTCGGCGCGACCTTCTCGGTCAACTCGACCGCCGACACCGGCGACGCCACGCCCGGGGACGGTGCCTGCTTCACCGGGCTCTTCATCCAGATCGCTCCCGGCGTCTTCGCCGGCCAGTGCACCCTGCGGGCCGCGATCGAAGAGGGAAACGCGCTCGCCGGCGCCGACGTCGTCGAGTTCGCGGCCACGCTGCCCACGGTCGCGGGCGTCGTCGAGATCTTCCCGACCAGTCTCCTGCCGACGATCAGCGATCCGCTCACAATCGATGGCTATACGGCGCCCGGCTACGCCCTGCTCGACCCGAATGCCAAGCCGATCATCAACATCGGCGGCGGACAGGCTGGCGGTGGGGCGGGCCTCGTCGTCACCTCCGGCGCGACGGGCAGCGTGATCCGCGGCCTCGCGATCCACGGATTCGACCTCTCCGGCATCATCGTGACGACCGGGACGCGCGTCGACGCGGACGTCGCGATCGAAGGCTGCCACATCGGCATCTCCCGGGGCGTCTTCTACCCCGGCAACGGGGCCTACGGCATCGAGGTGCGTGCCTCCCGTTCCGTGCGGATCGGCAAGTCGTGCGGGGCCGGGGCCTGCACGGGCCGTCGCAACGTGATCGCGAGCAGCGGGTCGCACGGGATCCGCCTGGCGAACAGCCTCTTCGTCGACGTGAACGGCAACCTAATCGGGACGGATACGTTCGGTTCCTCGACCTTCGTCCCCTTCGGCGGCAGCACGCCGAACGGCGGTTACGGCGTCGCGCTCGTCGACGGGTCGACCCGGAACCAGATCGGCTCTGCGCTGGAAGGCGGGGGCAACCTGATCTCGGGCAATGGCCTCGGCGGCGTGCTCATCGAGCCCGCGGTGGCGAACACCGTGATCGGGAACACGATCGGGACCAACCTCGCAGGGACTTCGGCGCTGGGGAACCAGGGAAGCGGCATCGAGATCGTCGATGGCTTCGGGCATCTGGTGCGAAACAACCTGATCTCGGCCAACGATGGCGCCGGGATCGACTCCGAAGGGGCGAACCGGATCGACTTGAACATCGTCGGCCTGAACAGGGACCTCGATGACACGCTCGGGAACGGTTCGCACGGGATTCAGGTCGACGGGGTCGATGCGACCATCGAGGGCAACATCGTCGGCGGCAACGCCGTGAACGGGATCCTCGCCTTTGGTGCCGATCACACGATTCTCCGGAACACGGTCGGCACCAACGCCCAGGGCGACGATCTCGGGAACGACTGGAACGGGATCATCGTGAGTGGCGCGCAGGGCGTGGTGGTCGGGGAACCCGGCCTCGGCAACATCGTCGGCCATCAGCGCATCGGCATCGGTTTCTCGTTCTCGTCCGCGCAAAACTTCGTACTGGGGAACTGCGTGGGTACGCTGCCCAGTGGGACGCCCATTCCGAACTCGATCGCGGGGGTCTACGTCTCCAACTCCGACGACGTCGAGATCGGGACGATCGACGGCCTGGACAACGGCGGGGGTAACGTGATCGGTCACAACGCGGCGCCGGGCATCCAGCTCGTCTCCGGCGGTTCGGCGAACACGGGCAGTCGGGTTCGGGGCAACTGGATCGGCGTGCTGCCCGACGGGACGCCAGCGCCCAACGCCGACGGCGGTGTCCAGGTCCAGGGGAGTGGCAACACGATCGGCGCGGCGCTCGGCGCGCTGGACGAGATGGTCGCGGCCGCGGCCAACGTGTTCGCGCACAACGAAGACTCGGCGATCCGCGTCTTTGAATCCGCGCAGGGCACGACCGTGCGGGGGAACGTGTTCTTCGAGAGCTTCGACTATCTGCCCGTCGATCTCGGCGACGACGGGGAGACGGACAACGACCTCGGCGATACCGACGTCGGCGCGAACCAGCTCCAGAATCTGCCGCTGATGGATCCGGTGTTCACGGAGTTCAATCCGATCACCGGCGACCTCGAGGTCCGCTATCTCGTCGACGCCGACCCGCTCGAGGCGAGCTACCCGCTCAAGGTCGATTTCTACCTGCGCACGACGCCGGACGGGCGGGCGGACGTCTACGTCGGGTCCGACCTCTACCCGGCGACCGCTGCGAACACCTATCGACTCATCGGCGTCGTGCCCCAGATCGAGGGCGACCTCGACGGCATGCTCGTGGCGACCGCGACGGATGCGGACGGCAATACGAGCGAGCTCACCCGTCAGTCCGTTCCCGTCCCCGAGCCGGGCGCGGCCGGTATGCTCGTCGCCGGGTGCCTCGCACTCACGGGGATCACTCGCGCGCGTGACTGCCGACGAGTGTGAGGTCCGGCATGATGGAACCGCGAACGACGGCTTCTTCGACCTCTCGACGTCTCGCGATCGCCCCCGGCAGGGGCTGACGTGCCCCGGCGGGGCATGCTTGTCGGCTCGTGACAGATCGGCGGTGCCGAGAACCGGGCTTGTTCTTCGCGCGCTCCGCGATTCGTCCTGCCTTTCCTTGCCTCTCAGTGCCGGTCACTGTCTGGTTCGAGCGGACCAAGAGCCGAAGCAACCTCAATCATTCCGGATGATTGCGGGATTCCCGGCCTGGCTCGCCAACTCGGCGGGGGAGGAGGCGAAGCCTCCGAGTGCGAGCGATCAGCGAGTGGAGCGGCCTTCAGGCCGCGACCGGACGCCAGTTCGAATCTGGTCTCGTGCTCCGTATGAGCCCTCGGATTCTCTCGTGTATACGAGAAGTCCGGGGGGGCTCATGTTAGGCCACGGTGACGGATAGCTGACCTGAGTCGGAGCTCCTGAATTTCGCGACGGCCGCCGTACCTCAGTGGACAGATCGGGTCGAATCCCAGCCGTCATCCGTGGCCGGAAACGTGTGATCCTCACGTCGGTAGTAGGCACTGGCGAGCGGCGTCCACTGACACAGGCCCGCCGCGCCGTGGATCTGGATCGCCCGGCCGATGATCGCGGCGACGGGCTCGCTGGTGATCTGCGCGATTTTCGCATCGCCACGTTGTAGCCAGGGTGAGAACGTCCTCGTTGGGACTCTCCCGCGAACGTTGCCAGGAGGAGCGCCGATTCTGAGCTCGTCGGATCGACACGCAGGTCGTTCTCGAGATTGAATGGCGGGTGCCGACGCGCTGCGCTATCACTCTATTTTTCGGGTATCTCCCCGCCGCCTGCCAGGCCACAGAGGCAGCGGCCAAGATGCGGCTACAGCAGCCCCTCACTTCTCGAGCTGAGGCGCGCCGCAAACCACCTCTTCCCCGCCTGTTGTTTGGGTAAGAACGAAGTGCCGAGGCCACGCGGAGCGTGTCGCCCTCGCACGTTGGAGTCTCCTTCTTGCCCAGCGCCCTTGCGCGACCTCTGCCGAACGCCAGCTTCGGCACCTTTCAGCTCTCTGCGTCGATCTCGAACGCCCTCGAGGATTCGGGGTACCGAACGCCGCGTCCCATCCAATCCGAGACCCTTCCTGCCTCCCTGGCCCGTCGAGATGTGTTTGGCCTTGCCCCGACCGGGACAGGGAAGACGGCGGCCTTCGCCGTACCTGTTCTCGAGCACCTTGCGGGCGAGGAGAACGGCGGCACACGTGCGCTCGTCCTCGCGCCGACCAGGGAACTCGCGACGCAGATCGAACAGGAGATCGTCGTCCTTGCTCGCTACACCCACGTATCCACGACCACGGTCTTCGGTGGGTTGTCCGTTCGCGCGCAATCTCGGCGCCTCGAGCAGCATCCCGATATCGTCGTCGGCTGTCCGGGACGGGTCCTCCGCTTGCTCGAGCAAGGGACGATGGATCCGAGCCGCATTGAAATGCTCGTGATCGACGAAGCGGATTGCTTGCTCGACATGGGGTTCAGGCGGCAGCTGATGCGAATCCTCGCGAAGCTGCCGAAAGGAAGACAAATCCTCCTGTTCTCGGCGACGATGTCGCGGGAGATTCGAAGCCTCGCCAACGAGATCCTGTCGAGTCCTCACGTAGTCGACCTGGCGTGTGCACCCTTGAGCGGGAAGACCGAGCACATCCTGTACTCCGTTCCTGAAGAGGGGAAGAGCGACCTGCTCAACCGCGTGCTGTCGCGACGTGACTGTGCGACTGCGATCGTCTTCATGCGAACCAAGCATCGCGCTCGAGAAGCAGCCCAGCAGATCAGGGGACAAGGGCTCCGCGCCATCGCGCTTCAAGGTGACATGTCTCAGTCGCAGCGAGAACAAGCGATGACGGGCTTTCGCGAGGGACGCTTCGACATTCTGGTGGCGACGGACATCGCGGCCCGCGGTCTCGACGTCCCCGGCGTAGACGACGTGGTGAACTTCGACGTCCCGAAGACGCCCGCGTCCCACATCCACCGAGTCGGAAACGCCGGGCGCTCCGGGGGCGCTGGCAGGGCGTGCACGTTCGTGACGCCGAACGACCGGCAATGGCTGCGGGACACCGAGCAGGCACTCGGGCAGGGAACTGCCAGCCGAATCTCTCCGCGCCCGTCTCTGGTTCCCGCCTTCGGGTGGCCGGCGCCTGCGAGCGCCGAGAGCTGACCGAGGCCGACGCTTCTCGACCCGCCGCTTTGCGCGGGTTCGCAACTTGAAATTCACGATCACGCTGGCTGGCGGCGCGGAGTGACCTCGACGCCGCGGGCGACGCGCGAAGACGCGCGAGAGATCGAAGATCGACTCGGTCGCCTCAATCCGGAAGATCCGATGAGAGCATCGAGCGAGAGTCGCGACGGAAGACTGTCGCAGTTAGGACAACAATTGAGCAACAAGATCTATGTAGGCAATCTCCCCTTCTCCTCGACCGAAGACGAGCTGCGCAGCGTCTTTGCCTCGCACGGCGACGTCGAGTCCGTGAACGTGATCACGGATCGCGACACAGGTCGGCCGCGAGGCTTCGCATTCGTGGAGATGGTCGACGCCGACGCTGCCAGCAAAGCCATCCGGGCGCTCGACGGCTCGGAGCTGGGTGGCCGCAATCTGCGTGTGAACGAGGCGGAGGACAAGCGCGGCGGAGGCGGCTTCCGCGGCAGGTAGTCCTATGGCGCGGTTCCGCCTGACAGGGAAGGGCGCGCTCGGCGCCCTCCCGTCAGGCGGAGCCTGCCCGACCACGGAGTGGACATGAAAGTCTTCGTCAGCTTCGACGAGCGATACGATCGCGACCTCTACGAACGATTCACCGAGCAGTCGCGTCGCCCCGGCTCGTCGTTCGACATCGTTTGCGACGAGTCGAGCGCGATGCGGACGAAGGGCTGGTCGGATCATCCGCGCGGGCACATTCGGTCCGCGGATGAAGTCGTATTCCTCTGCGGGGAGCACACGAACGAATCTCTGCGCATGTCCGTCGAGCTCGGTATCACTCGGGAAGAGGAGAAGCCCTACATCCTGGTATGGGGGCGTCGTGACCAAATGTGCACGAAACCCGAGGGCGCTCTTCCGGGCGACGGAATGTACAGCTGGACGCACGACATCCTCGAGAGTCAGATGGCGGCCACCCTGCGCGCTGCCGCGCCGCGCGTGATTCCGGAGTCGTACAAGCGGCCGCCCGAACGGAGCAAGCTCGCCGCGGAGCCGACTTCCGCCAAGTCAACCGACGACAAGCCGCCGCGCGAGCAAGGCGATTCGTGATGTCAATGCGACACGATGAGGCTGGATTCCGCTCTTGACCACCCAATCCGCTCGGTGTGGGAGAACCTTTGCCGATGGCGCGCCGCGAAGACCGTCTGATATCCCCAGAACAACGCGCTTGACCACGTGAGTGAGGGTTCTGCGGACGGTGGCTCGGCGGATTCCGGCCGTACCCAGGCGACCGTCAAGCTCTGGTGTTGCTCACCGTCTTCTCGGGCTCGGTGATCGCCGGCGATTCGGTGACTGCCCCGACCAGGTGAGGAAGAGCGAGAGACCCGAAATCAGCATAGTCAGCAGGCCGATGTCCGAGATGGAGAACCTCGCTCCTGCAATCCGAAGCAGGTATCCATCACTGGTCCCCGAGGATGGAACGATTGCGGCAAGCCCACCCATAGCCAGAGTGACGACACCAGCGATTGCGAGCAGGCGTGAGATCCGTGTTCGATTTCGCGAGAGGTGGGCGTCGAGTATTTCCTCGTATCGCTGCAATCCGCCAAGCTGCTGCTGTTCCGGTAGCGTTCTCAGGAGGACGAACGTCGCTTTCTCCATCGGGCGCGCTCGATCGCTATAGGCATTGACCTCTCGAACGAGTGGATGACCGACATCCAAGTACCGAGCGGAGCAGGGTGCTCGCAGATAGATGAGCTGATCCGGGTGAAGCCCCATTCGATCGAGGACGTCTAGCATGCATACGCCTTCGACGATCACAGGACGAACGGATAGAGCGCGGCGGATGCGCCGATACTCCAGGCGGTTCGTGTAGCCGACACCGTTGGGTACGAGGTAGTCGTCGAGGTGGACCGATTTGACGCCGAGATCAGCCGAGAGGCGGATTGCAAGCGTCGACTTTCCAGCTCCGGGCAGCCCGTCCAGCGCGATCAGAGGGGCCTCGGACAGGCGAATCTGCATGACTACCTGTTCGATCGACTGTCCGTTCTGGCACGCGACCTTGTATTCTTCGCGACTCGGGACCGAGATCGTTGGTGCCCCCTCTGTGATAGCTCTGGGAATGGTCCGATGGACGGACCCGCACGCAGCCCGCTTCGCGCCCCATTAGGCGATCTCCATGGTCGAGCTGCGGGTCGACTGGACCACGCGAAGGGACGCGCGTCCGGCGTGGAAAAGCCGACGGAGAATGTGTCGTCGGACCTGAATTCCGTGTTGCGCGCTGACGACTAGCGCCGCCAGTCGGTGGACGGACCCGATTGGCTTGGGCTGCGCGGTCGGCTCGCACGAACCGCCGGCTTCCCAATGTAGTGCGCTCGCGGTCGATAGATCCGATTGTTCTCGTATTGTTCGAGAACATGCGCACACCAGCCCGCAACGCGGCTCGCCGCGAAGACGCACGTGAAGAGATCGTCGGGGATACCGAGCCCGTCGTAGACCGTGGCAGAGTAGAAGTCGACGTTCGCGATCAGGCCCTTGCGGTCCATCATGCGCTCCTCGATGCACGTGCTGATGCGAAAGAGGTTGGCCTCACCTCCCTCAGGGGCCATCCGTTCGCTCATCGCGCGAAGGACTCGGGCCCGTGGATCGCCGTCCTTGTACACTCGGTGGCCGAAACCCATGATCTTCGCGCGTCGATCGAAAGCATCGTCGAGATACGGTTCGACCCGATTCACCGCACCGATCTCGCGGAGCATCTTGATGACCGCCGAATTCGCCCCGCCGTGCAGGCGCCCCTTCAATGCACCGACGGCCGAGAGCACAGACGAGTAGAGACCGGATTCGGTGCTCGCGGTGACCCGGGCAGCGAAGGTCGAGGCGTTCAGCTCGTGGTCGGCGTGCAAAATCAAGCAGACGTCGACGGTTCGTTCCTGTCCTGACGTGGGCGCCTCGCCGGTGATACCGCGAAGAAGATTCCACGCGATGGAGCGTTCCGGATCTGGCGCCAGAGGACGCTGACCGCGGCGAATGCGTTGATACGCGCCAACGATCGTCCCTAGACACGCTGTGAGCCGAAGGGCCTGATTCAGCGTTGCACTGCGGCGTATCTGGTTCGCCTCCGCGTCGTGGAGAGCAAGCGTTGCGACGACTGTGGCGAGGTAGTCCATCGGGTGAACGTTGGACGGCATCACGCTGAGCCACCTGCGTGCCTCTTCGGGAAGCTTGACGTTCGCCTGGAGCTGCGCCCGGAAGCCCGATAGCTGAGGTGAGGTCGGAAGATCTCCGAACCACAGGAGGTAGACCACCTCTTCGAACGTGGCGCTGGTGGCCAGCTCTTCGATCGTATGACCGCGATAGAGCAGCGTCGTGCCGTCAATCGTGCTGATCGCGCTCGAACAGGCGACGACGTTCTCGAGCCCTTTGTCAGCCGCGGCCGTGAAGAGTGTCGATTGGGTCAATTCGAGGCACCTCGCAGCGGACTAAGTCGCACCTTGCAGGGTTCGCATACGGATAGAAGGTAGAGGCTGATGTGGAGTCGATCGCACCAGAAGCAGCGGCTCGATCTCGGCGAGGGATGCACTCCCATCAAGGAGCGACCTCGGCGATCAAGCTTCTCGCTTCCTTCCAAAGCTCATTCCCTTCGGCTCCTTCTCGCGGTCGCTTGCTAAACGTCCGGGAGAGAAGCCTGTACCGTTCAAGCGCCTTCGTTTCGTGTGGCGCCGAGATCCGAAGGATTCAGCCGCTCTCGTGCACAAGTAGACCCGAGCAGGCCCGTGAGTACGGAGCAGACCTCATCGACCCCGGCCGACTGAAGGACATGCGTGTAGCCGAGCGCCGAAGCCCGATCCATGGCAAGGCTGTCGGAGCATTCCCGGAAAATGAGAAGAACACGAACGTCGGGATTCCGCTGGATCACCCGGCGCGCAAACTCGAATCCGGACATCTCCTTCATCTGGGCGCAGCAAACGACAGCGCCGATCTTGTGAGTCGAATCCTGGATGAGTCTCTCGCAGGATCGAGGCCCAGCCGCATGAAGTACCTCGTGCCCGGAGGCACGGAGAGCTCTCAGGAGGCCAATCCGCCGCCGCTCGTCGTCGTCGCCTAGGGCAACGAACGTCGGACCGAGACGAGGCGGAGACGTCCCCCCCGAGCAGCCAGCACCAGCGGGCGTCCAGCTGGGCGTTTGGCTCCCGGTGGCCACCGACAGAGGAACGCGATCGCCCTGGGTCCAGGGATCTTGTCGGCGCTGCTCCATATCGCCTCATCTGGCTGCGATCGTGTGTTCACTCAGCGCGACCGTGTTTGCCTCTTCGGTCAATCACTGCTTGGTATAGCAAGCATTCTCTCGAATTGCTTGCTACACCGAGCAATGCCTTGGAGAATGTGCAGATTGTCGGCATTTGGAATCATGCAGATGGACGCGCACCCGGGGATCCGGGGGCATGGCCGGGCCCGTGATCGAAGGTCCAGGCACGCAAACCCAGCGTGCGCCTCGACGGTCGACCGAGTCGACGTCTGGCGCAGGACTCGACGGTCGAACCCGGGTGCACAAGACTCGAGTCCTTTCGTTCGCGACTCGACGCCCGTCCCAACGACTCGTTCACCTGTCAGTCGCCCGCTCGGGGAGGCTGACTGCAACCTCATCGTGCGCGCACATCCGGTCGTGAGGCTACTGCTTTCCCCAACGAGACTAGGACCTGCCTCGCTCTGGCGGCGCAATTCGGAACCTACGCAAGACGCGTAGGTCGCTTGGACCACGACACTGATTCGATTGGAGGGTTCGCCATGGGTGACAAGGGAAGCAAGGACAAGAGCAAGCGGGAGAAACAGAACAAGGCCAAGCTGAGCGTCAAGGAAAAGCGAAGGATCAAGCAGGGCAAGAACAGCCTGCCTCCGAGCCCTCTGACGTCGCCGCCCGGGGGCAAGTAGACCGAAGCGCTTGATTGCGCCTGGTCTACCGTCGAGCGAACGCATTCGCGCGCGGAGCGGCGTGACCCGACTCGGACTTCGCCTCGCTCGCCGTGGGTATCCCCTCATTCATGCCATGCGCGCGATCGGCTTTCGTCGCTGATTGGGCTTGACAGGAATCAAAGAGTTCCACGAATTCGTGCTAGTCGTTCTCCGCAAGGAAGAGCCAGTTCGTCTCCTTCTTGCCCGTGAGTTCGTTGTCGAATGCGACGGGCGCAATCTCTCCGTGAGGGAATACAGCGCGAATCGCATCTGCAAACGGCGAGTTGCCGGCGTACGACCAGACACCGAGGACTCCGCCGGGACGTATGTGCTCCTTGGCCGATCTGAGGCCGGCCTCCGAATAGAACGCTGAATTCGCCTCGGCGAGCGGCTCGTCGGGTGAGTGGTCGACGTCGATCAGAACGAGGTCATATTGCAGCTCTGGTGGCGCGGCGAGCATCGAGTACACATCGCCCTCGATCGCCGAGTAGCGAGGATCGCTGTTCAGTTCGTCCGACAACGGGACGAGTCCCCTCTTCATCCAGGCGATCACCTGGGGCAAGAACTCGACCACGTCGACGCGGGTGACTGCATCCGACTTCAGAGCTTCCTGCGCGGTGTAGCCAAGACCCAGGCCACCCACGAGCACTCGGAGCCCATGGGTCCCGCGATGGCGTGCCAGGGCTTGGCTCGACAGGGCGCGCTCGGATTCCGTGTGATGGCTGCTCATCAAGAGCATGTGATCGAGCGTGATTTCGGTCACCATCGTCCCCGGGCTCGCCAGGAGTTCTCGACGGCGTAGGCAGATCGCACCGATCGGACTGTCGCTATACGCCAGCACTTCCAGACTAGAGGTTCTCTGCATCAGACGGATCGACCTCCCTTCAAGAGAAAGGAGCCTCGACGACGCTCGCTCTTCGAAGTCATGGTCACAGCTGACGGACTCGCGGCGGCGAAGTCTGCTCGCAAGAGCGCCACGCCGTCGATGCGGGATGGCCGGCCGGTTTGCGCGTCCGATCCTCGATGTACGCAGCGAGCGCGAGAAACGACGGAGACATGATAGGTATGGGTAGCGACGTCGTCACGAAGGAGCTTTTCGAGATCGAATGAACGCGAGATACTTCAGGAGTTCCTCTTCCTCTTCGGCGGTGAGGTCGTCGATCGCGAAAACTGCCAATCTTCTGCGTCGCGCGGGACCTGCATGCTCGGAGGGCAGTAGATATCCCGCCTTTTCCATGAGGGCCTCGTAGGGAACGACGTAGACTTCGGCCAGGCTGTGCAGAACGTTGGGTGAAGGCTTCTTGATCTTCCCGTTCTCGAGCTGACTCAGATAGGCGTTCGAGACCGTGTTTCCGGTCGCCTGCTCGACCTCCCGAAGAGAGAGTCCTTTCGCCTTTCGCAAATCCGACAGGACGATGCCCAGTTCCTCGGGCTTCCCCTCGAACACCGGCCGGCGTGGCTGTCTCTTCGCTGCTTTTTTGCGCGCGGCCATCGGTCTCCACTGCTAGAGGTTCGCGTCCCAGGCTCGTGCTGGGAGTTGCTCGTCGATTTCGAGCACGGATCGTGAACCATCTGCTTGGTATGTCAAGCATATTTCAAGAACGATCGGTATGCTGTGCCTACGGTTCTGCTGGAGCAATCGCGAATCGCAACGAGCGATTCCGGGATCTCTTTGGCCGGGTGGCGCAAGATGGGCGTTCCGCTCTGTGGGTGCCTCTTTCGCGTCTGGGGACTGAACGGCCGCTTGCTCACGCGTTCTCGCGTTTGGTCAGCCCTGGCCCCCGTGGCGCGGCCCTCCGTGTCGAGCAACAAGAACCCGAACCGCCGCCCGATTTCGAGCGAGGAGCGAAATGAGGCCCAGCAAGAAGAGCAAGCTACGACGCCGAGCTACGGAGATCGCGAGCAGCACGGGGGCACTCTTGTTGGGAGTGCCGGTGGTGATTCTCGCTCCCGCGCTGGCGTCGTCAGAGGAGGAGACTCGGCGAGCGATGCCCTTGCACGCTCACCCCAAGGACTACGGGTCCGGGTGGGAGTGCGATCGGGGGTACCGCCTCTCGGAACAAGAAAACTGCGTCGCCGTCGAGGTGCCGGAGAACGCCTTTCTCTCGTTCGACGGACGTAGTTGGCGGTGCCACCGTGGTTACGAGAAGCGTGTCGGGACCTGCGCCAGAATCGAGGTGCCCGACAATGCCCATCTATCGGACATCGCGATGGTGGGATGGAGGTGCGACCGCGGATTTCGACATGTTGGCGCCACGTGCGCCGAGATCAAAGTTCCAGCCAACGGATTTCTCCATGCATCGGGAAGCGAGTGGAAATGCGACCGGGGATTCGAGGCCCGCGGCAACGAGTGTGTCGCCCTGAAAGTACCCGCGTCCGGATACCTCGACGAGACTGGCAACAGCTTCTCGTGCAACTTCGGGCATCGAAAGAAAGGGGCATCGTGCATCCTGGTCGACGTCCCACCACACGGTTATCTCGTATCGACTGGAAAGGACTGGCGGTGCGAACGCGGCTTCCGAAGGACTCGCCGCGCTTGTTCGGCCATCGAAGTTCCCGCGAATGCACGACTCACGGCGTCCGGAAACGCTTGGATGTGCAATGAAGGCTTCCGTCAACGACGTCAGACCTGCGAACCCGAATAGCCGTGGCAACGCAACTCGAAGAGCAACGACGCCCACGAAATCGCGCTTTCTTCCGGGCGGGGCGATCGTTCTCAGACGCTGATATCCGCGGTGGCGAGAACGCGCATTGAACGGTGGAATCGCCGTCCGATGGTTGGCGCGATGCGGTACGTGCCCCGAGCGAGGTCGATTGTGTCCGACCGCAGGCAATGCGCGCGATCGATACCGGTTCGCACGTACTGCCAACTGGAGCGAAATCCGCTCGGCCGTACGGTACGGGGATCGTGGTGCATCAAGTGAACCGCCCCGGGAATTCCGGAGACTCGTTTGGTTGAGTCCCGGCTCCTGGGGAGCCCCTCTTGCCTGGAGAGACGGAGTCGCACATCCCGTGGAGCCCATCTGACTCCGTATCGCTGGCGGTTTCAACCGGCTCTCCGGCGAGATCGTCGGCGGTCCGTGGTGGCGTGCGCGAGGACTGCGAGGCCGCCGATTCCGGTTGCGAGCATGAGACCGGTGGCCGGTTCCGGCACGCGGACGAGGAAGTGGCCGTAGCTGCCTGCGGAGTCGTTCGTCGGCGACGCAGTCTGGGGGGAGGTGAAGCTGCATCCCGTGACCGAGCCGAAGTCGTTCCCCTGGGAGATGGACGCTTCGATGCGGGCCCATCGCGGCGAACTCTCCGTGTCGTCGGCGACACACACGCCCTGTACGAAGCCGTGGCTGCCGCAGTTCGCTCCGGTTGCGCAGCCCAGATAGGACATGAAATCCCGCACGAGTGGGAAGCCCCCGATGGAGGCGAAGCTGCTCGCGAACGAGAAGTTCGCGTAGAGGCTGTTCGCCTGGGGCCCGTTCTGCCATCCCGTGACCTCGAAGGCGGTCGCGTATCGGAAGCCCTCGAAGTCGCCGCCGGGGCCGAGTTCATCGGTTCCATCGTTGCCGACAATGTCGTCGAAGCTGCGCCCTTCGGTCACGGTCAGGTCGAGCCAATCGAGCCCCGTCGAGGCGTCATGGGTGATGTTGCGAGCGTCCGGCGAGGGGGGGAGGGTGGGGTCGTCGAACTCGAAGAGCTGGGCGCCTGCGTCGGAGAAGGCCGTGATGGACGCGAGGGCGCTGAGCGCGGCGAGTCGACTCCACGAGCGGCGAAATCGCTTCATCGAGCTGCGGGCGTCGGCCGGGAGGGAGGAAGCGGGCTGGTGGATCGACATGGGTTGGGTCTCCTTGCGCGGGCGGCTCGGCTTCGATGGAGAGATCTTCGGCCCGGATGGCGCGGCCGTCTGTTGTCGACTTCACAGAACGGTCGATTGCGACGGCCGGCGCTGCGCTCACGTTGCGCACGAGCTTCTCCTTGCTCAGGGCCGTTCGGCGAAGCGTCGACCGACTTCTTCGAGCGTCGAGAAGTGAACGCCCTCGAGGCGCTTGGCGTACTCGATGAATTCCCGCAGTCCGTCGACGTTCGCGTCGCTGTGTCCGATGATCCAGGGGTGGAGCACGAGGACCATCACCCCGCGTTGCTCGTGGATCTCGTCGAGCGTCCGCTTCCAGATGTTCGAGAGGTAGCTCGGGTCGACTCCGTCGGGAGAGCGATGCAGCCGACCTCCGACGATGTCACCGTTGTAGCCCGTCCAATCCGATGGGTACGCGAAGGGGATCTCGATCAGCGAGTCTTCGCCTTCGACGATCTCGTAGGGGTAGGGAAAGGCATCGACCGACAGATCCGCGAGGTGGCTCGGCGGGGTGATGCCTCTCGACCGCGCATAGCGCGAGACCGTGGCGATCGAGCTGTCGACGTGGAGCCCGTACTCGCCCCCGGAACTGCTCGGGCGGCCGCGTAGCCAGTCGAGGGTCTCGACGATCGAGCCGTCGAAGGAACGGTGGCCATCGCAGTAGGGCGCCCGGAACGACGCCACGGATCGGCCGAAGAGTCGCACCAGATCCTCCTGTTGGGACTCGACTTCGTCGCGCTGCGTCGCGCTGTCCGTCGCGTTCAGGAGCGGGTCGTGTCGCGACCAGCCGGGGCGGAGGAAGCCGACGCGACCCATGTGACTCCTGGTGTGGTTTCCGATGTCGTGATTCCGGAGGCAACGCATCCAGTCCGGATCGCGCTCCGCGCCGCCGGAGCCGGCGCCGTCGAGCATGAAGGACGCGTCGATGCCCTGTTCGACGAGCAGGTCGTGGAGCGCGCAGGTCTGGTAGGCGAAGCCCTCGGTGTCGAAGGAGAGCACGACGACGGCCTGGGCTTCGGGGGCGAACCACGTGTCGACCGGGCGGGGAGTGCGCGCGCCTTCGAGGTGGGCCGAAGTGAGGCGACGCATCTCTGCGTACTCGGGGTGCAAAGACGAGAGCGTCTCGTGCATGTGGAAGAGATAGTAGCCGGCGCCGGCGCTTCCCCGGACGGACCAGCCGGAGCGGAACGCGAATCCGCGCGGCGCAGCGAAGTGGTAGAGCCAGTGCGCGTAGTGCCCGCGGTTCGCCCGCCCGCCGATCGCGTACGTCTCGTCGGGGGACCAGTCCTCCGGGACCGCCCGCCACCAGAAGGTCTGCGTGTAGTACCCGCCGTCGGGCCAGGGCCATCCCTCGACGAAGTCCGGACGCGTCTTCCAGTTCTCCGGAACGGCGTACTCCCAGAAGTAGTGTGCGTAGTGGCCGACGTCGTCTCCGTCGACGCGGTAGTAGTCCTGGCCGAGCGCCGTGACCTCGTCGTCGTAGCTCTTCCAGTTCTCGGGGATCGCGCGAAGCCAGAGCGTCTGCTCGTAGTAGCCGCCGCGACGATCGGGCCAACCCATGAAGGCATCTCTCGAGGCCCAGGCGTCGGGCACGGCGAGGCCCCACAGGAAGAATCGGTAGTACCCGAGCCGGTCCCTGGATCCGAGCTTCCAATCGCGCTTCGCCCAGTTCTTCGCGACGGCGCCGCGCCAGAACCACCACTGGTAGTAGGAAAGGCCGCTCACGTCTCCGCTCGGCCCCCAGGCAGGACCCCAACCATCGGGCACGGCCTCCAGCCAGAACGTCTGCGTGTAGTAGCCCCCTTCGGGCAGATACCAGCCGGGCATCGCCGAGGTCCACGCCCAGTTCTCCGGTACCGCATGGAGCCAGAGCGTCTGCGTGAAGTAGCCGCCGCCGTCGGGCTGGTACCAGCCTTCCATGGCCGGGACCGGGCTCCAGTTCTCGGGGACCGCGCGCTGCCAGAACGCGTTCCTCACGGAGACGGCACAGCTACCGGGAATCTCGCGCGGCACGATCTGGTTCCAGAACCAATCCTGGTAGCGCGGCTCGCGGGCGACCTGATCCCACCACGCGCGATACTCGTCGGGGTTCTCCGCCGGGCTCAGGTTGCAGGCGAGATGGCCTTCGTTTTCCGGTTCCGGATAAGGGGTCGCAAAGGCGCGCTCGGCGGTCGCGAGCTGCGCGACGACGAGGAGGAGCGACAGGATCCACACGGCGCGAAGAGGGCCGCGCGGACATCGAGGACTTCGATCGGGATCGGTCATGACGGGCAACTCCTTCGAGAGGACACCCGAAGCGTCGTCCGGTTCGGCGTGGCGCACCGTGAACCGCTTCACGCAAGCGCGAGGATCCGAGACCGGTCGGTGTCGCCCCACTCGGCGTCGCGCACCGAGCGGGGCGTCGGCGCTTCGTTGGGGCGACGGCGCACGCCCGCGCGCCGATCGGTCTCGAGGAGGCGTGGCAGGCCCATCGCGTGCACTCGGGCTACCTGGTGCTCGCCTCGTTCATGTCCTTCGTGCCGCCCTGCAACGGCGAGGATCAGCGCGCCTTCTCAGATGCGTTCCGCGATCGTGCGATCGAGGCGATGGACGACCTCGGGACGGCCGAGGCGATGCGCGAGGCGTTGGCCTGACGGCCAGGAGCCCCGTTCGTCCGCGAAGGAGAAGAGGAGCAAAGGAGCGAAGGCTCGTGGAATTCCGCGATGGGCGCGCATCCGCTCCTCTCGCCGTTCGGATATGTTCCACCCATCGGCTGTGGGTCGCTCCGCCACGAACCAACCCGCCCGAAGGAGACGTGATGCGTGCATGGCAAGTCGTACGAAACGGAAAACCGAGCGAGGCGCTCGAGCTCGTCGAGGTGCCGACGCCGGAACCCGGGCCGGGCGAGGTGCTCGTCGAGGCGCGCGCGAGCGTCTGCAACTACAATGAGGTCGACGGCTGTCACGGTCGCTACCTCACGATCGATCCGCCGCTGCCCTACACGCTCGGGATGGAGTGCGTGGGCGAGGTCGTCGCGGCAGGCCCCGGCGCCGAGTCGTGGATCGGCAAACGCGTGACGACGAGCGGCCAGGGCGGGATCGGAGCCCACGCGGAAGCCGTGATCGGAACGGCGGGAATGACCTTCGAGGCACCGGCCGGGCTCGACGATGCCGAGGCCGCCGCCTTCTTCTATCCCTTTCATCTCGCCCACCTCGGACTGCACGAGCGCGGGCGGCTGCGCGCAGGCGAGACCGTGCTCGTCCACGCGGCGGCCGGCGGCGTGGGTTCCGCGGCGGTGCAGCTCGCGAAGGCGGCGGGCGCGCGGGTGCTCGCGACCGTGGGAAGCGACGCCAAGTTCGACTTCGTGAAGAAACTCGGCGCGGACGTCGTGATCAACTACCGCGACGCGGCCTTCGACGAGGTCGTGCTCGCCGAGACGGGCGGCCGTGGCGTCGACGCCTGCTTCGACGGCGTCGGGGGCGACGTCATGATGCGCTCGCTGCGCTGTCTCGTCGAAGGAGGGCGTCATCTCGTCGTGGGCTTCGCCAGCGGGATCGAAGCCGAAGAGGTCCCGACGATCACCGGGCGAATGCTCTGCTTCGGAAACTTCGATCTCGTGGGCGTCATCCTCACCTATGTCGACGCGCCACCGGGTGGCGTGCCCGGCGAGTTCGCTCCGGTTCCCGTTCCGCGCTTCAACCCGTGCTCGACGGAGACCGGTCGACGGATCCAGGGGCACCTGATCGAGCTGCTCGAAGCGGGCGCGATCCGTCCGACGATCGGAGCGCGCCACGCCTTCGAGTCGCTCCCGCAGGCACTCGAGGAGATGGAGGCGCGGACCACGATCGGACGCGTCATCATCGACCGCTAGGTGGCGAAGCTCGGCGGCCGCTACGTCGTGCCGAGAACGTAGGGAAAGTACCGACGCGCGCAGCGGAACCCGTCGCGAGAAGCGGGCGGCTCGAGCGACGGCCGAAGAAGGAGAAGCACGTGACGATTCGTGAGCTCGTCGATCCGCGGCATACCGCCGTGCTCTGCATGGAAATGGAGCGTGGGGTGGTCGGCGATCTCGCGCGCTTCCCCGGGCCTCGGGAAGTCGTCGCCGACGAGGGGCTGGTGGAGCGCTGTGCCACGCTCTTCGCCGGAGCGCGTCGTGCCGGGATCCGCGTGATCCACTGCACCGCCGCCTTTCGTCCGGACCGTGCCGGGAGCTACCGCAATATGCCCTTCGTGAGCGCGTTGATGGATGACCCGCTCCACATCCCGGTCGGATCGGACGCCGCCTCGCCGCTCGCCGAGTTGCTCGATCCCGCCGATCTCGTCTCGGAGCGACTGCACGGTATCGCCCCTTTCGTGAACACGTCTCTCGTTCCCTATCTGACGAGCTTGGGGGTGCGCACGGTGATCGCGACGGGTGTGTCGCTCAATCGCGGGATCGTCGGCATGTCGATCGAAGCCGTCGACCACGGCTATTCGGTGGTGATCCCGACCGACGCGGTCGCCGGCTACCCGGCGGACTACGCGCGACTCGTGCTGAAGCACACGCTCGACGGCCTGACGACGCTGACCACCGTCGACGAGCTGGTCGACGTGTGGCGCGACGCGGACTGAGTAGCCGTTCCGCTCGCGCTCGGCGCGTCGAGTCGCGACTTAGGCGACGTGCCCGGGGCGCGGAAAGAGCCGTTTCCTCACCATCCGCATCCCGCTCGCGGTGGCAAGCCCGTCGATCACGACGGAGCCATTGGGAGTCTTCAGGACGAGACGACGGCTCAGATCTGCGATGGAGGGAACGCGGCGCGCGCACCGCGTGCGATCCGCACGTGGGCGCGTTGAAGCGACATGCGCGGTCTCATATAGTGCAGTTGCACTGTCGTGCGCGTCCTGAACGCGATCATCGGCGAGATAGGAGTGGACGATGAACCTCGACTTGACCGCGGATCAAGAGCTGCTGCGCGACACGTTCGAAGGACTGCTCAGCGCCGAGTCGAGCGCCGATCGCGTCCGCGAGGCCGAAGAGAACGGCTTCGACGGGAAGCTCTGGTCCCGCCTGGTCGAGGTCGGCACGTTCGGACTCCGCGTCCCCGAAGCCGCCGGCGGAACCGGCATGAGCCTCTTCGACGCCGTGCTGGTCGCCGAGCAGGCGGGGCGCCACCTCGTCTCCGGACCGCTGGTCGAGTCGATCGTCGCCTGCGGCGGGCTCGCGGCCTTCGAGGACGAGGCGGCCCGGCGGGCCCTCGCGCATGCGATCGAGGGGGAGCGCGTCGTCAGCTTCGCGCCCGGCGCGAGCGACGACGGCCGGGTGCTCGTACCCGGAGGCGCGGTCGCCCGAAGCGTCGTCGGGCTCGACGGCGACGTGCTCGTCCTCCGCGAGCGCGCCGAATCACCGCCCCGGTCGCCGGACATCGGGACCGGTGCCTTCGCCGCATGGAACCTCTCCGCCGAGCGCGACGGATCCAGGACGGTTCTGGCCGAGGGCGAAGCGGCCCACGCGGCGTTCGAGCGGATGCGCGTCGAGTGGCGCTTGCTGACGGCGGCGGCGCTGGGGGGGCTTTCGCGCCGCTCGATCGAGATCGCCGCGGTCTACGCGACCGAGCGCATCCAGTTCGATCGCCCCATCGGCTCCTTCCAGGCCGTCGCGCACCCCCTCGCCGAGCTCATCACCGCGATCGACGGCGGTGCGGTCCTGGTCTGGCGCGCCGTGGACGCGATCGCTCGGGGCCTGCCGCAGGCCGCGGAGTGGAGCGCGCTCGCCTTCGGTTGGATGGCCGAGCACGCGCCGCGCGCGGCTCATCGCGCGCTCCATACGCACGGCGGCTACGGCCTGAGCGACGAGTACGACATCCAGCTCTTCCATCGCCGCTCCGTCGCCTGGTCCTACGCCGCGGGCGATCCGGGCGAGGCCTACGTCGACGCCGCCGACCATCGTTGGCGCGGGCGGACGGCGGCGCTTCCGGACGCCGGGGAGTGCTTCCTCGACTTCGCGCTGGGAGAGGAAGCCGAGCGCTTCCGGGACGAGGCGCGCGCCTTCTTCGACGCCCACCCGGCGACCGAAGAGCAGAAGACGAACCAACACAACTTCGACGGCTTCGACCCCGACTTCCATCGGGCGATGGCGGAGGCCGGGCTGCTCTACGTGTCGTGGCCCGAGGAGTACGGCGGACGCGGACTCGGGATGCTCGAGGCCACCGTGATGGGCGAGGAGAGCGAGCGGGCGCGTCGGTCGATCCACGCGAAGGCCGTGACCTCGATGGTCGGTCAGGTCGTGCTCGAGTTCGGCTCCGAGGCCCTCAAGCAGGAGGTGATTCCACGGATCCTCCGCGGCGAGGTGATCTGCAGCCTCGGCTTCACCGAGCCGGGCTCGGGATCGGACGTGGCCGCGGCGGTCACGCGGGCCCGCCAGGACGGCGAGGAGTGGATCGTCGACGGCCAGAAGATGTTCACGAGCGGCGCGAACATCGCGCAGTACGTGTTCCTCCTGACGCGCACGAATCCGGAGGTCCCGAAGCACAAGGGACTCACGATGTTCCTGGTCCCGCTCGACGCCCCGGGCGTCGACATCCAGGCCATCCACACGCTCTCCAACGAACGCACCAACGCGACCTACTACACCGAGGTGCGCATCCCCGACCGCTACCGGATCGGTCCGGTGGACGGCGGCTGGGCCGTCCTCGGGCACGCCCTCCATCTCGAGCACGGATCGAACGGCGACGCGGGCTCGACCGGCGAGCTGCACGACGTCGTCGAGGCGGCGGCGGAGTGGGCCGTGCGGCGCGTTCGAAACGGGGCGCCGGTGATCGAGAACGAGTCCTTTCGCGCGGTCCTCGGGCGGGCGCAGGCGGCGGTCGAGGTGACGGCCGCGCTCGGGCGGCGGCAGCTCTGGGTCGGGCTCAACGACCGGCCCGACGGTGGGGCGGGGCCGATGGTCGTCGCCTTCAAGAAGGACGCGTTCATCGACGTCTCGAGGCGCCTGCTGGCAGCCACGGCGCCGGACAGCGTCCTGGGACGCGGCGCGGAGGACGCGATCGCGGACGGCGCGATCGAGTTCGGCTACCGACTCGCCGCCGCGAACGCGATCTACGGCGGGACGGCCGAGATCCTGAAGAGCGTCGTCGCGCAGGCCACCCTCGGGATGCCCCGCAGCCGCGGCTAGATCCGGGCGGGAAGCGTCTTCCAGCCCCGGACGGTCGACGTCCGCGCCATCTGGGCGGCGTCGTGGTCGACCTCCCATTCGGGCCATCGTGCGAGCACCTCTTCGAGCGCGACGCAGCCTTCCAGACGCGCGAGGCTGGCGCCCAGGCAGAAGTGGATCCCGAGCCCGAAGCTCAGGTGGCGATTGCGCTGTCGGTTCACGATCAGCTCGTCGGCCCGCTCGAACTCGCGCTCGTCGCGGTTCGCGGCGCCGTTCAGCAGGAGCAGGATGGAGCCCTCGCTGATCCGGGTGCCGTGCCACTCGACGCCTTTCGTGACGTACCGCGCCTGCACGGGGGAGGGCGCCTCGAAGCGCAGGATCTCTTCGATCGCGTCCGACACCAGGCTCCGGTCCTCCGCGACGAGACGCCGCTGGTCGGGGAACCGGTCGAGCAGGTAGCCGGTCCATCCGATCAGCCGCGTGGTGGTCTCGTTGCCCGCGCCGGCGAGCAGCCCGATGTAGCTGAGCAGCTCCCCGTCGCGCAGGTTGCGCTCGACGCCGTCGTCGTCGACGAAGCGCGCCTGAAGGAGCTCCGTCATCAGGTCGTCGGAGGGGTTCTTGCGGCGCCACTCGATGTATTCGGCGAACGCGCCGGAGGGAAAGAGCGGGCCGCTTCCCAGACCCGACGAAGAGTCGTCGCCACTCTCGAGGCTCAGCCCTTCGTCGATCGAGTCGCGGAGGGATTCCTGGTCCTCCTCGGGGATGCCGAGCAGCATCCCGATCACGCGCATCGGCATCTGGGAGCCGAGGTCGGCGATGAAGTCGAGCCGGTTGGACCCGACCAGCGGGTCGAGGGTCTGCGCGCAGTACGCGCGGATCTGCGGCTCGAGCTCGGCGATCCGGCGCGGCGTGAAGAGCCGCGCGAGGAGCGCGCGATGGGCGTCGTGCAGCGGCGGATCCTCGAAGAGGATCGAGCCGGGCGGGATCTCGACGCCGGAGCGGATGAGCTCGAGGACGCTCCCGCGCGCCGAGCTGTACGTCTCCCAGTCGACGAGGCCTGCCGACACGTCTTCGTATCGGCTGAGCGCCCAGAAGTCGTACTCGTCGTTCCGGTAGAGCGGCGCCTCGTCGCGCAGGCGCTTCCACACCGGATGGGGGTTCGCGTCGATGTCGAAGTCGTAGGGGTCGTAGCGGAGTTCGGACATGTTCACTTGGGTTCGTCGTTGTCCCACGCGACGGAGAAGGCGTCGGCGAGCTGCTTCACCACGTCGCCGATCGTGACGTACCCCTTCTCGTAGTCGCTCGGCGGCTTGCCGCCGCCCCCCGCCTGGATCGAGACGTCGACGTCCCCCGCCGGCGCGCGGAGCGCGCCGACGGTGCACTGCTCGCGCGGAATCACCGAGAACGGGTCGTACTGGAACTGCCGCATGGCGTTCAGGTGGGTGATCTGGTCGATCTCCTGCTTCGGGAGATCCTTCACCGACCGCCAGAGCTTCTCGGGCGAGCGGGGCCAGGTCGTGTCCGAGTGGGGGTAGTCGCATTCCCAGGTCAGCGTGTCGACGCCGATCCGGTCCCGATTGGCGATGCCCGCGTCGTCGTCGATGAAGCAGGTGACGATCTGCTCCCGGAAGAGGTCGCTCGGTTTCCGGCCCGGGCCGAAGTCCTGATGCGTCCACGGACTGTGGTGGTCGTGGACGTAGTCGATGCGTTCCAGGAAGTAGGGGATCCAGCCGATGCCGCCCTCGGAGAGCGCGATCTTGAGCGTCGGGTAGCGCCGCAGGAAGTCCGAGTAGACGAGCTCGGTCGCGACGTTGAAGAGGCTGATGGGCGTGCCGGTGATCATGATCTCGATCGGCGCGCTCGGATCGTTCAGCGCCATGCCGGTCCCGGAGCCGATGTGCAGGCAGACGACGGTTCCCTCGTCGGCGCACGCCTTCCAGAAGGGCTCCCAGCTCGCGTCGTGCAGGCTCGGATAGCCGAGTCCGGTCGGGGAGTCGGCGAAGGAGATCGCGTGGCAGCCCTTCTTCGCGACCCGACGGACCTCGTCGGCGAGGAGCTTCGGGTCCCACATCATGGGGATCGCGAGCGGAAGGAAGCGACCGGGATGGGCGCCGCACCACTCGTCGATGTGCCAGTCGTTGTACGCCTGGGTCATCGCCCGGGCGAGGTCCTTGTCGTCGTTCTGGCCGAAGAGCTCGCCGCAGAAGCCCGGCACGGTCGGAAAACAGAGGGATCCGAGGACGCCGTTCGCGTTCATGTCCTCGATCCGCGCGTCCACGTCGAAGCAACCCGGTCGGAGCTGGTCGAGGGCCGTCGGCTCCATCCCGTATTCCTCGGGTGGGCGACCGGCGACGGCGTTCAGCCCGATGTTGGGGATCTGCCGGCCCTCGAAGACCCAGGCATTGGTCCCGTCGGCGCGCGTCACGAGCTCGGGCGCCCGGGACTTCCACTTGTCCGGGAGCGCGTTCTTCCACATGTCGGGGGGCTCGCAGACGTGGTCGTCCACGCTCACCAGGATCATGTCCTCCATCTTCATCGGTCTCTTCTCCTTGGATGGGTGGGGCGACGGGCGCGAGGAGATCCTCCTCAGCCCTTCTTGCCGATCTCGCTCTTCATCTCGGACAGGTCCGACAACATGGGGTAGCCCGAGTAGCTGATCGCGTTCCCGTGGCCCGTCTGGTGGATGTCGAAGACGGCCTGGAGGGCCGCGTAGTAGCCCTGGACGTCGAGGGTCTGATTCACGGCGCGCTTCGCCTGGGCGAGGCCGAAGGGATGGCGCTTCGAGATCTCGCGGGCGAGAGCGTCGGTCCGGTCCCAGAGCTCGTCACGCGGCACGACCTCGCGCACGAGCCCGACGTGGTGCGCCTCTTCCGCGGTCATCGGTCGTCCGGTGTAGAGCAGGTCCTTCGCGCGCCGCGCGCCGAGGTCCCAGGTATGTCCGTGGTACTCGACGCCGCCCACCGCCATCAAGACGACCGGGTCGGAGAAGAGCGCGTCCTCGGAGGCGACGATCAGATCCATCGGAAAGATCAGGTTGAGGGCTCCGGCGATCGCCTTGCCCTGGACCGCCGCGATCGTCGGCTTCGGGATGTTCCGCCAGTACCACGAGTAGCCGAAGAATTTCTTCGCCTCCCAGCGGTAGATCTTGTCGAGGCGGAAGGAGCCGTCCGGCTCGAAGAGCTGGACGGAGTCCTCGTGGCTGGTGTCGAGGTCGTGTCCCGCCGAGAAGTGCTTGCCTTCGGCCCGCATGACGATCACCCGGACGGAATCGTCCCGCTCGGCCTCGAGGAAGCACTCGTGGAGCTCGTCCAGCATGCCTTCGTTCTGGGCGTTGGCCTTGTCGCCGCGCGCGAGGGTGATCGTCGCGACGAAGTCCTTGTTCGCGTAGTTGACGTACTTCACTGGCGTTTCTCCTGTGGCTGGGCGACCGGCCTCCTTCTGGAGCGAAGGGCGCGCCTTCCGGGCTGGTTACATGGCGCCGACGGGAACGGTGAGCGGCAGGTCCATCGCTCCCTTGATCCCCGACGTCGCATCGCAGACGTAGGGGATCGCGTTGACGGCCCGCATCGTCGTCACGACGAGGCCCTGGTCCGAGAAGTTCCGCTCGGTCCCGACCCGGAGCTCGCAGTCGAGCTTCGGGTTGCCCTCGATCTCGATCCGGTAGACGCCGTCGCGGTCGGCGATCGGCCAGTCCGGTGCGAGGTCGAGCGCCATGCGGTTGACGTGCTCGATCACGATCGCGTCGCGGCCGTCGACGACGCCGATCGTCTCGAAGCGAAGCGCGCCCACGGTCCCGGCTTCGATGTGTCCGGCGGCGACGTCGAGCGGGCGCGGAGTCACCCGCTTCTCGTAGGTCTCGCGGATCCCGTCGAGCTCGACGCCGAGCACGTCGGCGACCATCCGGATCGGCGGTCCCCAGATCGACGTCTGGATGCCGGGCTGCTCGAGGATCGCGACGTGCTCCTCGGGCTTGCCGAAGCCCATGAACTCGAACATCGTGAACGAGACGGGATAGTCGGAGTAGCTGAAGAGCTCCTGCGTGCGGATCGACTCGATCTCGCTCGACCCGGTCGAGAGCATCGCAACGAGGTGGTCCGCCACGAAGCCCGGCTCGATGCCCGACATGTACAGAGAGGCGTCGCCTTCGAGGCAGGCCGCTTCGAGACGCGCGACGACGCCCGGGTCGTAGGCCGGGGCGTGGATCAGGCCGGGCACGCTGGTGCTGACGACGTTCACGCCGGCGCGGAGGATCCGGCAGAGGTCGTCGAGGCAGGCCTCGGGTCGCGACTCGCCGATCGCCGTGTAACACACGCAGTCCGGAGCCAGGGCGAGGAGGGCGTCCGCGTCGTCGGTCGCGCGGACGCCGATCGGGGCACCGCCGGAGAGCTCGCCCACGTCACGCCCGACCTTCGCCGGGTCGTGGACCCACGTGCCGACGAGCTCGAGATCCGGGCGCCTCGCGAGGGCGGCGATCGCGAGCGAGCCGCACGCGCCCGTCGACCACTGGACGACGCGCCGCTTTGTCGAGGGATCGGGGGGACTCATGGACCTTTCGATCTCCATCGCTCGAGGCGGGCGCCGGCGCGGCTACGCCGGGGCGCCTCCCTCCGAAAGGAAGGGGATGGCTTGCAAGATGAAATATCATATTTGATAATCACGGACGAGTAAAGCGAAGCCCCTCGATCCGCCTGACCCGAAACGGAGCCGATCCCACCTCCGCGAGCGAGGCCTGGCGCCTGCGACGGGCGGCGCCCGATCGACTTCCGAGGATCACCCAAGAAGGAGACCGACGATGGCGAGCCTGCCGATCGATGCCGACAACCACTACTACGAGCCGCTCGATGCGTTCACGCGTCACCTGGACCGCGCCTTTCGCGATCGCGGCGTGAAGGTGGTCCAGGAGGGGAAGCGAACCTTCCTGCTGATGGGCGGCAAGCTGAACCGCTTCATCCCCAACCCGACCTTCGATCCGATCATCGTGCCCGGCTGCCTCGACCCGCTCTTCCGCGGTCAGATTCCGGAGGGTGTCGACCCGCGGTCCCTGATGAAGGTCGAGCCCTTGCCGCAGGAGTACCGAGATCGGGATCTCCGGGTCAAGGTGATGGACGAGCAGGGGCTCGGGGCCGCGATCCTCTTCCCGACTCTCGGTTGTGGCGTCGAGCAGGCGCTGGCGAACGACGTCGGCGCGACGATGGCGTCGCTCCATGCGTTCAATCGTTGGCTGGAAGAGGACTGGGGCTTCGACTACGAAGGGCGCCTGATCGCGGCGCCGATGCTCTCGTTGGCGGATCCCGACGCGGCGGTGACGGAGCTCGACTCGCTGCTCGAGCGCGGTGCGCGGATCGTGCACGTTCGCCCGGCGCCGGTGCCGGCCGCGAACGGCGCGTCGCGTTCGCTCGGCGACCCGATCTTCGATCCGATCTGGGCGCGACTCTCCGAGGCGTCCGTCCCCGTGGCCTTCCATCTCGGCGACAGCGGCTACGAAGGGCGGATGGCCTCGGCGTGGGGAGCGAGTGGGACCTTCGAAGGCTTCGGCAACATGGACATCCTGAGTCGCGTGCTGGTCGCCGACCGCGCGATCCACGACACGGTCGCGTCGTTGATCGTCCACGGCGCCTTCCAGCGGCACCCGGGACTCCGGGTCGCGAGCATCGAGAATGGATCGGACTGGCTCCATCTCCTCGCGAAGCGATTGCGGAAGCAGGCGAACCAGACGCCCTGGGCGTTCGCAGAGGATCCGCTCGATACGATCCGGCGGCACGTCTGGACGACGCCGTACCTCGAAGAGGATCTCGAGAAGCTCGCGGACCTCGTCGGCGTGGAGCGCATCCTCTTCGGGTCCGACTGGCCGCACGGCGAGGGCGTGGCCCAGCCGCTCGACTTCGCGAAGGAGCTCGGTGCCTTCGACGAAGCGGCGAAGCAGCGCATCATGCACGACAACGTCTCGGAGCTGCTCGGCAACTAGATCGACCACCGGCTCGGGCCTCGCGGAGGCAGGTCCTCCCCGGGCGGGTGGGGCCCGTATCTCCGCGAGGGGACGTGCCTGCGCTGATTGTTGGGCTCGGGCATATCCTCTACGATCGCCCGGGCCCGGGAACGGCATCCGCCGGCCCATAGAGGAGGATCTGCGAGCGGTGCCTGGTCAAGTCCACTTCGAGAAGCAGGACGGCGTCGCGACGCTGACCCTGGACCACCCGAAGGCGCGCAACGCCTTCGACTACGAGATGACGCAGGAGCTCCGTCGGCGCTGGGCCGAGATCTCGGCGGACGGAGAGATCGTCTGCGTGATCGTGACGGCCGCCGGCGAGAAGGCCTTCTGTACGGGCTGGGACGTCACGTCCACTGCGGCAGGGGAGAGCCAGCACTTCGCCAAGGCGGAGCGCCTCGACGCCCCCTACTGCCAGATCACGGCGCTCCAGAACCGCTGCTGGAAGCCCGTCATCACCGCCGTCAACGGCATGTGCGTCGGCGGCGGGCTCCATTTCATCGCGGACTCCGACATCGTGATCGCCTCCGAGACCGCCACCTTCTTCGATCCGCACTGCGAGGTCGGGATGCTCTCCGGGTACGAGCCGGTCGGCCTGGCGCGAAAGATCCCCCTGGACGCCGTCTTCCGGATGGCGCTGCTCGGGAGCGCGGAGCGGATGAGCGCCGAGCGCGCCATGGAGCTCGGCATGATCGGCGAGATCGTTCCGCAGGACCGACTGATGGAGCGCGCGCGCGAGCTGGCGGCGATCATCGCCCGCCAATCGCCGGCCGCGCTCGCCCGTACGAAGCGAACGATCTGGCGCAGTCTCGACCACGGACTCGAGGCCGGGCTCGACTACGCGTACGAGGAGCTCAAGGTCCATTCGGATCACCCCGACATGATCGAAGGCCCGAGCGCGTTCCTCGAGAAGCGCGCACCGAACTGGGCGCCGTACACGGGCGACGACGATTGAGTCGGCGCCCGGACGCCCCGGGACGCCTCTTTCGTTGCGAGCACGCAGCAGCAAGCCGATGCCGAAGTTCAGAGCGAGTGCCAGCGGGTCCGACCCGGGTCGCGAGACCGATCGCCCCATGGAGCGGTCGAGCGTCTCCGAGGTCGTCGCGGATCACATCCGGCGTCAGGTCTTCTTCGGCGAGCTCGTCGACGGGCAACGCGTGCCGCAGCGCGAGATCGCCGAGGCGCTCGGCGTCAGCTCCGTGCCGGTTCGCGAAGCGCTCGCCGGTCTGCAGCGCGAGGGCGTGGTGTCGATCGAACCGAATCGCGGTGCGTTCGCGATCGGGCTCGACGCCGAGGTGGTCCGGGAGCAGTTCTACATCTTCGGGCGGATCTACGGGCGCGCGACGCGGGTCGCGACCCAGCGCGCGGACGCGGACTTCGTCCTGGACCTCCGCAAGAAGGCGGACGCGATCGAGTCCGCGAAGGACGCCGACGCGCTGCTCTCCGCCAGCATCCGATTCCAGCTCACGATCGTCGAGCACGGCGGCTCCATGCGGCTTCGCGCGATCTTCACGCCGCTCTCGCGGATCGTGCCGGGCAACTTCTTCGTGACGATCCCGGGATCCGGGGAGGCCACGCGGCGCGGCGTGGCGGCCATGATGATCGAGATCGAGGGACGTCGGCCGGCGGCGGCCGAGCGGGCCTGCTGGGAGCTGGTCGACGAGATCGGCGAGCTCGTGGCCGCACGCTTTGAGGACTGAGCGCCCGCGGACCTTCGCGCCCGCGGCCTCAGCGCGCACCCCGTCGCCTCGGCGTCGGCGAGTCGTCTAGGCCGAGACCCCCGACGACCGGATCAGCGCCTGGAGGCCGTTCTTGTCGACCTTTCCGGTGGCCATCATCGGGACCTCGTCGAGCGACGTGAGCTGGACCCAGCGCTTCGGGACCTTGAAGGCGCTCAGCCGTTCGCGGGCCAATCGGTCGAGCGCCGCCGCGTCGGACACTTCGCGGCACAGGATCGCAGCGCCGACGACGTCACGATCGGTCTCGGGATCGCGGACGTTGGTGACGAAGACCTGGGCGACGGACGGGTGGCTGCGCAGCGCGGCTTCCACCTCCGAGGGATACACCGTCGCGCCGCTCACCTTGAACATGTCGTCCGCGCGCCCCTTGAAGAAGAGGTAGCCGTCCTCGTCGAGGAGGCCGAGGTCGCCCGTCCGGTAGTAGCCGTCGGGGGTGAACGTGTCCTCCCGCAGCCGACCGACGATTCCCTTCATGAGGTTCGGCCCCCGCACGGCGATCTCGCCCTGCTCGCCCGGGGCGGCGAGCGCTCCGGTCTCGAGGTCGAGGATCCCGACCTCGATTCCGTCGAAGGGGCGACCGCAGCTGCCCCGTGCGTGTTCCGGGAGGTCACGGTCCGCGGCGGCGCCGCAGTAGGGGCCGAAGGTCTCGGTCATACCGAAGAGATTGGCGCGGGCGCCGGGTCGCGGGCGGCGCGCTTCGGGGAGGATCGCGGGGAGGCTGCCGCCTCCGAGGCTCGACAGGTCGGTCTCGGCGAAGGCCGGGTCGGCCGCGATCCGGGTGGCCTGGTCCGGCCAGCCCCGGAAGAGGGTCACGCGTTCGCGCGCGATCAAGGCGAGGGTGCTCGCCGGCGTCGGGTCGGACTCGCCGAGCAGCGTCGCCTCCGCCACGAGCGCGGTCAGGAGTCCGCCCGCGAGGCCGCCCGTCCAGAAGAAGGGCATGGGGATGTAGAGGCGCTCGCCGCGACCGATGCAGCGGGCTTCCAGGCCGCTGGCGACGGCGCGGATCGCGTTGCCGTGCGTGTGGAGCACGCCCTTGGGCGCGCCGCGGCTGCCCGACGTGAAGAGGATGAGGAAGTCGTGGGAAGGGCGGACCGCCGCCTCGAGGGCCTCGACGATCTCCGGAGGAGCCGTTCGGGTCGGGAGCGCATCGGCCTTCCACACCCGTTGCAGCGCGGGCAGCTCCGGGACGCGCCCCCCGTCCGCCGTCGTCGTCACGACCCCCGGCACGACCGACTCGAGCTCGTCGACGTAGTCGCGTCCGCGGTACGCCGGGGTGGCGATCAGGTGGGTCACGGAGGCCTGCTTCAGCTGGGCGACCAGCTCCGGGGGGCGGAGCAGCGTCGAGAGCGGGACGAGGACGGCCCCGAGCCGTGCCACGCCGTAGGCCGCAACCGCCCAGTCGATCCCGTTCTCGAGGAGCAGGGCGACCCGCGCGTGGGGGCCGACGCCGTCCGCGACGAGCCGCCCGGCGATCTCCCGACTTCGCGCGTCGAGCTCGCGATACGAAATCGACGCGTCGTCGTGGACGATCGCGATCGCGTCGCCCGCCGTGGCGCTCCGCACGGCCAGCAGGGCCGGAAGGGTCGGGCTCTCAATGTCCATCGAAGCACTTCTCCAGCGCCCGCAGGTCGAGCTTTCCGCTCGACATCAGCGGTACGTCGTCCTCGCCGAGTCGCAGGAAGCTGCGGGGCACCTTGTAGGCGGAGAGCCGATCACGGAGCGCCGTCGCGAGCGCGGCGAAGTCGATCTCCTCGTCCGAGACGAGGGCGGCGGCTACGCGCTGGCCCCGTTCGGGGTCGGGCAGGCCGATCACGTGCGCCGTGCAGCCGGTGAGGTCGGCGATCTCCGCCGCGACCTCGAGGGGCGAGACGTTGGCGCCGGCGGTCTTGATCATCGCCCCCGCCCGTCCATGGAAGTAGTGGAGACCGTCGGCGTCGACGTGGAAGAGGTCTCCCGTGCGGAACCACTGGTCGGGCTCGAAGGTCTCGTGGCGCTCACGACCGAGGTAGCCCTGCATCAGGAAGGGACTGCGGAACTGGAGCTCGCCGACGGCGCCCGTGGCGCAGGGTTCCCTCGATTCCGGATCGATGATGCGCGCTTCGAAGCCGACGGCCGGTCGGCCGAAGGAGCCGCGTCGGCTCTCCGGAAGGTCGTTTTCGTCGGGCGCGTCGAGGCAGACGCTGCCCGCCTCGGTCATGCCGAGCATGCCGTGGCGCAGTCCCGGATCCTTCGGCTGGAGGGCCGCGGGCAGGATCGGATAGAGGTTGCCGCGCCGGATGGACGAGAGGTCGCGGGTCGGGAACGTGGGATCCCGGGGCAGGTGGGCGACGGACTGGGCGAAGCCGTTCACCATGGTCGGCCGCTCCTGCTCGAGCAGGTCGAGCACGCGGGCCGGCTCCTCGGCGTTCGAGCAGACGAGTCGCGCGCCCGCGAGGAGCGTTCCGAGGAGGGTGTAGGCGAAGCCGCCGATCCAGAAGAAGGGTGAGTTCGAGAAGAGGATTTCGTCGCGCCCGTAGCGTCGGTTCTCGTTGAGGTTGTCGACGTGACGAATCAGGGCACCGTGCGCGTGGAGCACACCCTTGGGCGTGCTGGTCGAGCCGGAGGTGTGGATCACGACCATCGGATCCGACGGGGCGACGTCGTGCTCGGCGGCGGCGAGGACCTCGTCGGAGACGGACGCCGCGGCGGCGAGCAGGGCGCCACCGGTCCAGTCGGGGTGGGTGTCGGAGGGCGCCGGGTCGAAGTAGATGCGGCGCAGACAAGGGGCGACGGTCGACCAGAGCTCGCCGGCGTGCGCGAGGTCGAGCTCGGGAAACGCCTCGCGAAGCGCCCCGACGAAGTCGTTGCGTCGATAGCCGTCGGCGGCGAGCAGGACGTCGACCGACGCGTTCCGGACGAGCTCGGCGATTTCGCGGGGGCGCGAGAAGGTGCTGAGCGGCACGGCGATCGCGCCGATCCGCAGGACCGCGAGGCACGCCACGACGAAGTCCGCGCCGTTCGGGTAGAGCAGCCCGACGAACGAGCCCTTTCCGACGCCCTTCGCGAGCAGGCCGCGTGCGAGGGGACGGGAGCGTGCCTCCGCCTCCCGATAGCCGAGCCGTTCGTCGTCGACGACGACGAAGTCCCCGGGCTCGTTCGCCCGCGCGGCGAGCAGCGCGGGGAGCGTGAGCGGCAGGTCGTCGCCTGCATCGACGATCGGATGACTCATACCGGTCTCCGGGGATCGACGGCGGGGAGGTCGTCCTGGTTGCTCGCGACCGCGCGCATCGTCGCCGTCGCGCAGAGCGTGTCGCCGTCGAAGAGCCGCGCTTCCGATTGGATGCGGCGGTCCGACTCGACCCGTTCGATCTCGATCCGCAGGTCCGTGAGCAGGGGAGTCGGGGCCTTGTAGCCGACCTCGAGCCGGGTGGTCTTGCCGGTGGCTCCGACGTCGCAGTTGTGTTGCTGGATCGCGAGGTCGAAGAGCACCGCGAGAAAGCCGCCGTGGACGAGGCCCGGGGGCCCCTCGAACGCGACCGGGAAGCGGACGCAGCCTTCGGCCCGGTCGCCGTCGACCTCGAGCGCGAAGACCGGGAAGCACGGGTTGTAGTCCCCGACGTTCCGCGAATGATCGAGGTAGACGCGGCCGTCCTCCTCGAGGTGGGCGCCCACGCGGGGATGGGGGTGGGGCGGGAGCGCGGCCTCGAGCGTCTCCGCGGTCCGCTCGAGCGCGTCCGTCAGATCGGCGAGGGCGTGGGACGGACCCTCCTGCTGGAGCGCGGCGGAGATCACGCGACGCGCCACGGCGGCGAAGCGACCCGTCTCCTCGAGTGCGCCGTTGCCGAAGACCCATTTCGCGCGCGGCGACGTCATCGGCCGCGGGGGAGCCCGAGGATGCGCTCGGCGATCAGGTTCCGCTGGATCTGCGACGTGCCCGCGGCGATCGTGTACTGGAGCGACCAGAGAAACTCGCGCACGACGTCGGAGACGGGCAGGCCCGCGACGTCCTTGCGCGTGAGGATGGGCCGGCCGACCAGACGCAGGGCGAGCGACGCGATCTCCTGGCTGAGCTCGCTGTATCGGAGCTTCACCGCGGAGCCGAACTGTGCGGGTGCGCCGGTCCGTTCGGCCTCCGAGATGCACATCTGTGTCATCCGCCAGAGCGCCTCGATCTGCGCCTCGAGGCGCCCGATCCGCCCGCGGATCTCGTCCGAGCTCCAGCCGGACTCCGCGCTCGCGAGGTCGGACCGTGCGAGCTCGACGAGCCGGCGGACCTGGGTCCGCAGCGTGATGATGTGCTGGGCGAAGGCCGTCCCCCGCTCGAAGCGGAGGGTCACGTTCGTCACGCGCCAGCCGTCGTCTTCGTCTCCCACGCGGTTGGACACCGGGATCCGGACGCGATCGAGGAAGAGCTCGCAGAAGTGGCTCTCCCCGTCGAGGGTCTTCATCGGCCGGACCTCGAGCCCCGGACTCTTCATGTCGAGGATCAGCCAGGTGATACCCTTGTGTTTGGGACCGTCGGGGTTGGTCCGAACGAGCAGCTCGCAGTAGTCGGCGACGTGCGCGCGGGTGCTCCAGATCTTCTGTCCGCTCACGACGTACGCGTCGCCGTCGCGTTCCGCCCGGGTGCGCAGGGAGGCGAGGTCCGAGCCCGCGCCCGGCTCCGAGAATCCCTGGCACCAGACATCGTCGCCGCGCAGGATCCGCGGGAGGTGGGTGCGTCGCTGCTCGTCCGTGCCCTCCGCGATCAGGGTCGGGCCCGCGTGCATCAGACCGACGAAGTTGACGCTGATGTAGGGCGCATCGGCGCGCGCGTACTCCTCGAGATAGACGAGCTGCTGCGTGACCGGGAGACCACGGCCGCCGAAGTCGGCGGGCCAGTGGAGGCCGGCGAGTCCGCCGTCGAAGAGCTTGCGCTGCCAGGCGGTGTCGTAGCGACGTCGCGCCGGCCAGTCGTCCGGCGGCGGAGGCGGACCGTGGGCGGGGACCTCCTTCTCGAGCCAGGCGCGGACGTCCTGGCGAAACGCTTCGTCCGCTTGCGAGTAGCGCAGGTCCATCAGGCGGAGGCTCCGTTCGTTCGGGAAGGCGTCCCGGCCCCGGCGTCGCCTTGCGCGGACGCGTCGAAGAGAGCGGCGACCGCTTGGAGGTCGACCTTGCCGGAGGCGGTTCGCGGCAGGCTCGGCTCGATGCAGATCTCGGACGGCACTTCGTAGGGGGCGAGCTGGGACCCCAGGAAGCCGAGGAGGTCCGCTTCGCGGACGGCGCCCGTCGTGCGGAGCTCGACCGCAGCGACCGGAACCGCGCCGAGGCGGGAGTCGGGACGCCCGACGACGGACGCGCCGCGGACGTCGGGATGACGCTCCAGTGCAGCCTGCACGGTCTCGGGCAGGACCTTGAAGCCCCCGCGGATGATCGCCTGATCCGCTCGGCCGAGGATCCACAGGAAGCCGTCTTCGTCGATTCGCGCGAGGTCCGTGGTGCGTGTCCAGTCGGTGCCGCCGAGCTGCGCGGCCTTCACCTCGAGCAGGCCCGGCTCGTCGGCCCCCTGGATCCGGCCGTCGCTCTCGGAGACGATCCGGAGCTCGCAGCCGGGGTGGGCGCGGCCCACGCTGCCACGCTTCTCCTTCCAGTACGCCGCATGGTCCTTCACGTTCCAGCCGGCGACGCCGCCGCCGAATTCGGTCGCGCCGTAGGAGACGAGCACCGGGATTCCGAAGCGCTCGAAGAAGGCGTCCGCATCTTCGGGGTCGAGGGGCGCCGTGCCGCAGACGATCGACTTGAGGCTCGAGAGGTCGGCGGAATCGATGTCGGCGGCGAGCACCATGCGCAGCGCCGTGGGGACGAGGCTCGACGTACGGGGCCGATGGCGGCGCACGGCGTCCAGCCAGGCGTCGACCCGGAAGCGATCGAGCAGGCAGAACGATCGCCCGTCGAGGACGCACTGGAGCGTCCGGAAGATGCCGCTCACGTGCACGAGAGGCGCGTTGATGATCGCGACGCCCTTGCGTAGCCGCAGGTCGTCGGCCTTGTTGCTTTCGTAGTGTTTGGCGCCCTGGAAGACCCGCTCGAAGAGGGCGTAGTCGAGATCGATCCGCTTCGGCGTGCCGGTCGTTCCGCTCGTCAGCATGCGCACCGCGGTCGCCGGGCGGGGCGTGGCCGGCGGATCGACCGATCGTTCGACACGCACGATCGTCTCGTCGCCGAGGTCGGGGAGCTCGATCCGGGTGCGCGTGTCGGAGCCGGCCTCGACGAGCGCCTCCACGTCCGATTCGAGGCCGAGCAGGACGTCGACGTCCAGGTCGGCGACGTCCGCGCGGGTTCGCTCGACGCCGCGTTCGGGATTGATGGTGACGACGCAGCCGCCGGCGGCGACGACGCCGAGGAGGGCGCCGACGAGGCTCGGGCGATTGCGGAGGAAGACGCCGACCTGGCGGCCGGGCTCCGTCACGACCGGGCCGACCTGGTCGATCGCGTCGGCGACGGCGCCCCAGTCGTGCCAGCGCCCTTCGTACTCGATCGCCGGCGCGTTCGCGTCGATCCGGGGCACGGCGCGGATCCGCTCCGCGAGGGGGTGGGCGCCGAGCGTCATCGACGCTCCCAGGCGCGCCGCGCGGGCGGGTTCTCGGCCACCTCGGCCATCCCGGTCGGATTGCCGAGACGCGTGTAGATCAGTCCCTGCTCCATCGCCGCCCGGTAGGGCCGGTCGAGGGATTCCCAGATGGCGCGAACCGTGCCCTGGGTCGCGACCGAGGGCTTCGCGGCGATCTCGCGCGCGATCTGGTGGGCGCGCTCCCAGAGCGCCTCGCGCTCGACGACCTCGGTGACGAGTCCGATGCGGAGCGCGGTCTCCGCGACCACGCGCTCGTCGTTTCCGCGCAGCGCGATCCGAAGCGTCTCGCCGAGCCCGATCTTGCGCATCAGGCCGATGGGCTCCAGCGCGCAGACGAGGCCGGCCGAGACGTGCGAATCGAAGAAAGTGGCATCGCTCGAGCAGATCACGATGTCGGCTTCGTTCACGAAGTAGAAGGCCCCGGCGGTGCAGATCCCCTGGACCGCGCAGACGACCGGCTTCCAGACCTGCTGCCACTTGGGGCTCAAGAGCTCGCCCGGGTCCTCGTGGTTCCAGATGTCGTCCGGCTGGCCGTAGCTCGACTTGACGTCGAGCCCCGCGCAGAACGCGCGATCCCCGGCCGCCCGGAGCACGACGGCGTTCACCTCGGGGTCGTCCTTGATCCGCTTCCAGGCGACGCGCATCTCCTCGCACATCTGCCGGTTGAAGGCGTTCATGACCTCCGGGCGGTCGAGCGTGATCGTCGCGACGCGATCGTCGGAGACTTCGTAGAGGATCGTCTCGAAATCCTGACTCATGAGCACTTCCAGTTCGGCTCGCGCTTCTCGACGAACGCGGCCGGTCCCTCCTTGGCGTCGTCGGTGCGCACGACGCGCTCGCGGAACGCTTCGGCGAGGATCTCGCCCTCGTGGAGCGGCACGTCGAGGCTCTTGCGGATCGCGAGTCGCGTGCCGCGAACGGCGAGGGGCGCGTTCCGGTTGACCGTCGCGCAGATCTCGACCGCGCGGTCGAAGAGGTCGTCGTGCGGCACGACCTCGGAGACGAGTCCGAGCGCGTAGGCGCGCTCGGCGCTCATGCGCTCGTGCTTGCCCATCAACGCCATGCGCATCGCGACGCCGACCGGCAGCACCCGCGCGAGGCGGACGGACTCGCGGCCGGAGACGAGACCGATGCTCACGTGGGGGTCGAAGAACTCCGCGCGCTCGGAGGCGATCGAGATGTCGCCGGTCGTCAGCAGGTCGAGCCCGGCCCCGCAACAGATCCCGTTCACCGCCGTCACGACCGGCTTCGTCATCGAGCGGAAGGGCGGGGTCGCCTCCTGGGGCGCCTCCCATTGCGGGTAGGTCGAGAGGTAGGGGTCAGGATAGATGACCCGTCCGTCCTCCGGGATCTCCGTCGCGTCGGCGCCCGCGCAGAAGGCGCGTCCGTTGGCCGTGATCAGGAGCGTCCAGACGTCCGCGTCGGCTTCGGCCGCGGCGTAGGCCTGACGGAGCTCCTCGACCATGTGCGGGCTCAGCGCGTTCAGCTGCTTCGGGCGGTTGAAGGTGATGATCGCCGTGCGATCCCGCACCTCGTAGAGGATGTTCTCGTAGTCCATGATCAGCGGCCCTTGAAATCGGGTTCTCGACGCTCGCGGAAGGACGCGAGGCCCTCCCGGAAATCTTCGGTTCGGGAGGAGAGCTCGAGCGCGAAGGCTTCGTCCGCCATCGCTTCGACGAGGGTGCGGTCGAGGGCGCCGTGGATCGACCTCTTCGTGAGTCCGACCGCGACGGTGGCGCTCTCGGCGAGTCGACGGAGGAGCGCTTCGGCTTCGCGCTCGAGGGCGTCGGCGGGAACGCTTCGGAGGATCATGCCCCACTCGGCGGCGCGGGCTCCGTCGATCTTCTCTCCGAGCATCAGCAGGGACCTGGCGCGGGCGACGCCGATCAGGCGGGGGAGCAACCAGGACGCGCCGCTGTCGGGCGTGAAGCCGCGCGGAACGAAGGGCTCCCAGAAGACCGCGTCGTCCGCCGCGATCGTGAAGTCGGCGGCGAGGGCGAGCTGGCAGCCAAGTCCCGCGGCCCAGCCGCGGACGGTGCAGACGACCGGGCGCTGGATCGTCGTGATCATGTCGATCAGGCGGTGGGCCTGCAGCGCGGTGCGGCGCTGGAGGCTGCCGACGGGCGGCCGTTCGCGCTTCTCGGACCCCGCGTTGGCGGCGACCACGTCCGCGCCGGTGCAGAAGTCCGGTCCGCTCGACTCGATCGAGACCACACGGACGGCGTCGTCGGTGGCCGCTTCCTCGAGCGCTTCGACGAGAGTCCGGACGGCGTCGGGCGTGAGGGAGTTCTTCCGCTCGGGGCGGTCGAGGACGAGACGCAGGATCCCTTCGTCGCGGGCGACGCGAACGGGTTCCGCGCTCAAGAGGCTTCCCCTGCGAGGCTCTCGCTGATCGCGAGCGCGTGTCGCTTCGGGCTTCCGAAGTCGTGATCGAGCGCGATCGCGCGTTTCAGGAAGAAGTGAGGTGCCATCTCCCAGGTGAACCCCATGCCGCCCAGGATCTGCACGGCCGCCTTGCCGTTCTCGACGGCCGCCTCGCCCGCCAGCAGCTTCGCGCCGGCGAGGCTGCGGTCGAGATGACCCACCGAGGGATCGTCGAGCACCGCCGCGGCGGCGTAGGCCGCGCTCCGCGCGAGTCCGATGCGGACGTACATGTCCGCCATGATGTGTTTGAGCGCCTGGAAGGAGCCGATCGGCACGCCGAACTGCTCGCGCTCGAGCGAGTACGCGACGGCGACGTCGAGCGCCGACTGGGCGACTCCGAGCTGCAGGGAGGCCGCCAGCATGGTGCCGGTCCGCGCGAGTCGAAGGGCGTCGTCCGCGCCTGCGACGATCTCGCCGTCGGGCAGCGCCGCCAGCAGGGCGGTGGGCGTCAGCGGATCGAGGGGCTCGTCGGCCACGTCCACGTCGATCACTTCGCGTGCGACCCGCACGACCGCGTCGTCGCGCAGCACGAGCACGACGTCCGACGCATGCACGTGTTCGACGCTCCAGGGACCGGCTCCGCGTGCATCGACCCCGGTGGCGATGGACGCCCCGCTGGCCACGTCCGGATCGACGAGACCCGCGAGGACCGACCAGAGCAGGGGGCCCGGGACGAGGTGCCGACCGAGCTGTTCGAAGGCGATGCTGGCCTCGACGCAGCCGAGCCCGAGGCCGCCGTGGGACGGGTCGGCGAGCAGGCCGGGGAGTCCGAGGTCGACGAATTCGTTCCAGGCGTTCCGATCGAAGGCGTCGTGCGGGCGTTCGGCGAGTCCGTCGATCGGCCATCGACTCTCGCAGAACTGGGACACGGTCTCCTGGAGCGCGCTCTGGTCCTCGTCGAGATGGAAGTCCATGGTGGGGGTGCCTGGGCGGTGAAGAGGGAGGGGAGGGCGGTCCGCGATCGGGTCGACTCAGCTCTCGTCGCCCGAGAAGTGGGCGTCTCGCTGCATGAAGGTCGAGGTCGCGTCGGAGCGGCTGCGCTCGCGGACGAAATTGAACTCGTCCTTCTCGAATCGGAGATTCGTCGCGAAGGCGTGGAAGAGCACGCTGGCGGACTCCTCGCCCTGGTAGGCCTGGGTCTGCTCGACGAGCCGGAAGGCCTCCTTCGCGATCACGAGTCCATCCGCTGGCATGCGCGCGATCAAGTGAGCGAGCTCCTCGGCTCGCTCGGCGACGCGATCCGCGGGGACGACGTCGGAGAAGACGTCGGGCTTCGGAAGGTCGGCGACGTGCATGACCTCGCCCGTGAGCAGGAGACGCTTGGCGAGGACGGGACCCAGGCGATGGAAGAAGAGATGGAGATTGCCGATGGCGGGACCGAGGAAGCGCGCGCCCGGCATGCCGATCTTCGTCTCCGGACTCGCGACCGAGACGTCGGAGGCGAGGGCGAGCTCGAAGCCGCCGCCGAGCGCGTAGCTCTCGACCTGCGCGACGGTCGCCTTCGGGAAGCCGATGTAGTCGTGGTAGAAGGAGAAGCTCTCGCGGTCGACGGCGATCTTGCGACGTTGGCTCGGTCGCCGGTCGTCTCCCTTGCTCTCGTACCAGGTGTACGCGTTGCGCATGTCCGCGCCGGTACAGAAGATGCCTTCGGCTCCGCGCAGGAGCAGCACCTTCATGTCGTCGTCCTCGGCCACGTCGCGCATCGCTTCCGCGATCGCGCGCCGCATCGGAGGGTCGTAGCAGTTCTTCTTCTCGGGTTGGTTCAGCGTCAGACGGGCGACGTGCGTCGCCTCGTCCTTGTCGAGAAGCACGCGAGGGTCGGACATGGGGCCCCGGCTGGTGGTGGGCGGCGCCTCGGCGCCGACGTTTGATTCGAATATGATATTTGATATTGTGATCGTAGCAAGCGGCCCGGTCGTGCCGAGGCGCGTGATCCCTCGTCGTGCGACCGCTGGCCGGAGCCACCTCCAGTCCCGGCAAACCCCGAAGCAGAGGGCGCCCCTTGGCCAATCGCGCGATCGACTGTCTGATCAACGTCAACCTGGGCGACCAGAAACCGCCCGATTGGATGGTCCGGGTAAAAGAGGACTATTTCAAGGGCGGCGACTCCTTCTTCAAGAGTCCCGAGCTCGACGAGCTGCTCGACGAGATGGACGAGCACGGCATCGAGCGCGCGATCATGACATCGAAGCTCGGCGTCGAGGACGATCGTGCGATGCGTTATGCGGAGAAGGCGCCGGATCGCCTGTCGCTCGCGGTCGGAGGCCTCGACCTCCTTCGGCCGATGCCTTCCCTCCGCGCGCTCGAGGACGTGGTCCGGAACCACCCGGTCTCGACCGTCGCGGTCGGACCCAGCTTCTGGGGCGATGGCAATTATCCGGCGAGCGACGCGGTCTACTACCCCCTCTATACGAAGTGCTGCGAGCTGGACCTGCCGCTCTGCATGAACACGGGTATCCCCGGGCCACCGCTTCCGGCGGAGGCGCAGAATCCGATCCACCTCGACCGGGTCTGCCAGCGCTTCCCGGAGCTGAAGCTGTGCATGATCCATGGGGCCGAGCCCTGGTGGGATCTCGCGATCCGCTTCATGGGCAAGTACAAGAACCTTCGCCTGATGACCTCGGCGTGGTCGCCGAAGTACCTGCCGGAGTCGCTGCTCCACTTCATGCGGACCCGCGGACGGAATCGGATCATCTACGCGTCCGACTACCCCGTGCTCGGCTGGGAGCGGACGCTCGGCGAAGCCGAGAAGCTCGATCTGCCCGACGACGTTCGGGAGAACTGGTTGCGCGGCAACGCGCGTTCGTTCTTCTTCGGAGAGGACGAAGACTGAAGCGATCCGTCGCGGACGCGCCGGACGCGCGCCGCGCGACGACGGCGGCGCTCCTCGAGGAGCCCCGCCGAGAAGGAGGGTTCCGATGTCGGATTCGGTGGTTTCGCCGGACCTGGACGAGACCGTTCGCGGCTGGCTCGACGAGAACTGGGACCCGGGTCTCAGCGTCGAGGACTGGTGGCAGAAGGTGGGCCGCGCGGGCTGGGCCGCGCCGCACTTCAGCCCGGAGGAGGGCGGGCGCGGAATGCCGCGCAACGCCGACGCACGGGTCCGCTCGATCTTCGCCGAACACGGCGCGCTCCGACCGCCCGGCGGCCTCGGCTTGCTCATGGCGGCGCCGACGATCCTGCGGCACGGGACGGAAGACCAGATCGATCGTCACGTCACGCCGATCCTCGAAGGGCGGACGAACTGGTGCCAGCTCTTCAGCGAGCCCGGCGCCGGCTCCGATCTCGCCGGCCTCTCGACGCGCGCCGAGCGGGACGGGGATCGCTGGATCATCACGGGGCAGAAGGTCTGGAGCAGCATGGCCCACGAGTCCGACTACGGGATGCTCCTCGCTCGGACCGACCCGGATCAGCCGAAGCACGGCGGGATCTCGTGGTTCGCCTTCGCCCTCGACCAGCCCGGGGTGACCGTGCGGCCGCTGCGAGAAATGACGGGCGAGATCATGTTCAACGAGGTCTTCTTCGACGGCGCGATCTGCGAGGACCGGGACCTGATCGGCGGCATGAACAACGGCTGGGCGGTGACCCAGTCGACGCTCTTCTTCGAGCGGACCGGGATCGGTGCGGGCGGCGGGCACGCCGGCTTCCCCAAGCCCGGACCGAAGGGCGGGGCGCTCGGTCGGCTTGCGGGGGATGCGGCCGGGGACGAGCCGGAGGATCGCTACCGGATCGTGGCCTTCCCGCACCTGATCGAGCTCGCGCGACGAACGGGGCGGCACGAGGACCCGATCGTGCGGGACAAGCTCGCGCGACTCTGGAGCTTCATCCAGACCGGCGCCTGGAACGCCCGGCGCGCCAAGGCCGAGGCGCGGCACGGCGGGGGCGGGGCGATCGGCAGCATCAGCAAGATCGCGCAGACGCGGATCGTGAAGCTGTCGGTCGAGATCGCGATGGACCTGATCGGAGCGGAGGGCCTCGTCGCCGAGGGTGAGGAGGCGCGCTTCGTGGATGCGTTCCTGTTCGCCCCGGCCAGCTCGATCTACGGCGGGACCGACGAGATCCAGCGCAACATCTGCGCGGAGCGGATCCTGGGACTGCCGAGGGAGGAGCGCGCGGACAAGGGGCTCACCTTCGCGGAATCGACGCGGCGACAACAGAGCATGCGGGGGGCACGGGCATGAGCGCCGTCTTCGAGTTCAGCGACGAGCAGCGCGAGTTCCGCGACATGGTCCGGCGCTTCCTGGAAACCCACTCGACCGAGACGTCGGTCCGCGAATGGATGGACGACGACGGCGGGTACGACCCCGCCGTCTGGAAGGACATGGCGGGGCAGCTCGGGCTGCAGGGCCTGATCGTCCCCGAGGCGCACGGAGGCCAGGGCTTCGGCCCCGTCGAGCTCGCGATCGTGCTCGAGGAGATGGGGCACTTCCTGTTCGGCTCGCCCTTCCTGGCGAGCGCCGTGCTGGCGGTGAATGCGCTGGTCGAGGCCGGCGACGAGAAGGCCGCTTCGGACGTCCTGCCCGCCATCGCGTCGGGTGAACAGATCGCGACTCTCGCGCTCTGTGAAGCCGAGGGAAGCTGGGACCCGACGTCCGTCACCCTCTCGGCGAAGGGCGGGAACGGCGCGTTCCGGCTGTCCGGCGAGAAGCGCTACGTGCTCTCCGGCCACGTCGCCGACGTCGTCCTGGTCGCGGGGCGTTCGGAGGCCGGCGTGAGTCTCTTCCTCGTGCGAGGGGACGCCCCGGGCCTCGAGCGAAGTCCGGTCCCGGCGCTCGACATGACGCGCAAGCTGGCCACGCTTCGCTTCGACGACGTCGAGGCGACGCTGGTCGGCGAGGAGGGCGGCGCGGCGGCGAGCCTCTCTCGCGCGCTCGATCGGACGACGATCGCGCTAGCGGCGGAGCAGGTCGGGGCGACCCAGCGCTGCCTCGACATGGCGGTCGAGTATGCGAAGGACCGCTTCCAGTTCGGTCGCCCCATCGGCGCGTTCCAGGCGATCAAGCACAAGTGTGCCGACATGCTGCTCGAGCTCGAGTCGGCCCGATCGGCCGCCTACTACGCGAGCTTCGCTGCGGCCGATGCCGCCTCCGGCGACGACCTCGAGGAGATCACGGCGCTCACGAAGGGCTACTGCTCGGAGGCGTTCCTGCAGGTCGCGGCGGAGAACATCCAGATCCACGGCGGGATCGGGTTCACCTGGGAGCACGCGGCCCACCTCTACTACCGCCGGGCGAAGTCGACGGACCTCCTCTTCGGCGACGCCGCGCACCAGCGCGGGCGATTGGCCGGGCGGATCGGCCTCTGATTCCGGCGGTTCGGGAGGCCCGAGCATGATCGACTACGACCCCTTCTCCGACGAAGTCGTCCTGGGGGACCCGCACCCGCTCTACGCGCGACTGCGGGACGAACAGCCGGTCTATCGGGTCGAGAAGTGGGACGCCTACGCGCTCTCGCGATTCGAGGACGTGTGGAACGCCTGCGCCGACCGGAACTTCTCGGTCGCGCGGGGGACGTCGGCGGGACAGCTGCTGACCGGGCTCCAGCCCGTCACGCCGTCCCTGAACCACATGGATCCGCCCGAACACGGACGCCTCCGGTCGCAGCTGCGGACGCTCTTCCTGCCGGGCAGGATGCGGGCCTTCGAGCCCGAGCTCCGCGACTTCGTGGTCGACACCCTCGAGTCGCTCGCGGACCGCGAGGAAGTGGATCTGGTCAGCGAGATCGCCCAGCCCCTCGCCGCGTTCGCGGTGTGTCGGATCGCGGGCTTCCCCGTCGAGGACGCGGATCTGCTCCGGGGGCTGGTGGCGCGGTTCTTCTACCGCGAGCCGGGGCACGCGAGCACGACCGGGGACGGGATCGAGGCGATGAACGAGATCATCGCCTACTTCCGCGACCTGTCGGCCCGGCGACGCGCGAATCCGTCCGCGGAGCCCGATGCGATCGGCGTCTTCCAGGCCTTCGAGGATCGCGAGGGGCGGTCCCCCGACGACGCGGACGTGGCGTCCCACTGTCTGCTCCTGATCCTGGGAGGAACCGACACGCTCCCGAAGGTCCTGGCGAACACGCTGCTCCGGCTCCACGACCATCCCGACCAGCGGGCGCGGGTCGTCGCGGATCCCGACCTCGTCGAAGACGCGTTTCTCGAGGCGCTGCGCGTCGACATGCCGACGCAGTACATGATGCGCACGACGCAGGAGGCGCAGCGCCTGCACGAGGTCGAGATCCCGGCGGGCGCGCCCATCTTCCTGCTCTACGCCTCCGCGAATCGCGATCCGCGCGAGTTCGCCGACCCCGCGGACTACCGGATCGATCGTCGACCCCCGCGTTCCCTGGGCTTCAGCCACGGCACGCACGCGTGTCTCGGGATCCACGCCGCGAAGCGGGAAGCGAGGGTCGCGCTCCGCGAGATCCTTCGACTTCATCCGGAGTACGGGATCGAGTCGGAGCGGATCGAGCACTACGTGACCGATCTCGTCAAGGGATTCGCTTCGATGCCGCTCCGCTGGCGGGCTTGAGCCGCGGCGGAGCCGCTAGGCGGGCGCGAGCAGGGTCTGCAGATTGGTGCTCATGATCCGCTCGCGGTCGGCGTCATCGAAGGGCTCCACCTCCCTCAGATAGTCGAGGGGGGCGGGCAGGCCTTCCGGATGCGGGTAGTCCGAACCGAAGAGGATGCGTTCGACACCGATCAGCTCGGCGAGCGCTTCGAGGGGCTCTTCGTAGAAGGGCGAGACCCAGACGTGCTCCCGGAAGATCTCGATCGGGTGCCGCTGGAACTCTCCGGGCTGCTGGCCCCAGGCCTGCTCGAGGCACTCGAAGAGGTGCTTGACGAAGCGGCCACCGTTCTCGATGCATGCGACGCGCACACCGGGGAACCGGTCGAACACGCCGTGGCAGATCAACGAGGCCATCGCGTCCGAGATCGCGCGATCGAGGAGCGCGAGGCAGGTCTTGAAGGGGGTGTGGACGAAGCTGAGCTGCTCGTTCCGTCCGCCCTCCCACATGCGGACGATCCGGTCGTACCCGGAGTCGGAGGCGTGGAAGGAGACGAAGATGCCCGCCTCTTCGACGCGCGCCCAGAACGGATCGAACTCCGGGGAGCCCGGCGAGCGCCCGCCTCGGTAGCCCGGGACCGGCGCCGGGCGGAGCCCGACGGTTCGCGCGCCGCGTTCGAGGACCCACTCGAGCTCCGCGACCGCCATGTCGACGTCCATCAGGGTGAGGAAGGGAACCGCGAAGATCCGCTCCTCGCGGTGGAAGCCCCACTCGGCATGGAGCCATTCGTTGAGGGAGTGGAGCACCGCGTTCATCAGCTCGTGGTCGTAGCTCATGCGCTCCTCGACCGCCGAAGCCAGGGTCGGGAACATGAGCGTCGCGTGGATCCCCTGCTCGTCGAGCAACGCCAGTCGATCCTGCCCGTTCTGGTAGGCGGGCAGGCACGGGACGGGCTCGCCTGTCAGCTCCCGGAAAGAGAGCCCCTCCGTATTCGCGTTCCGGTACCACTTCTCGTGCGCGCCCGGCGCGGCGAGGACCTCGAACGTCGGATTGGGAATGAAATCGGAGAGCTGGCCGCCGATGGCCAGCTTGGTCCGCCCCTTTACCTGGACGTATTGGAACTCCTTGCGCCATCGCTTCGGGAGGTGCGCCGTCATCGCCTCCTCCGTCTCGTAGAGGTGGTTGTCGGCGTCGTAGATCGGGTAGGGCAGGGGAGAGTCCATCGCGTGTCCTTTCAGGTCGTTCCCGGCGCGGAGCCCGGAGGAGTCTGCTCGTGGCCGGGCGCCGCGCGTCCCGACCGGGGCCTCAGCGTCCGGTGAACTCGGGATCCCGTCGCTCCATGAAGGCACGCATGCCTTCGTGCATGTCTTCGGTCGTGAAGGAGATGTGCTGGCAGCGCGCCTCTTCCTCCGTCGCCTGCTCGAAGGTGTGCGACGTGCTCGAGTCGAGGAGCCGCTTGATCATGCCGATCGCCGTCGTCGGGGCCTTTGCGAGCCGCTGGCCCCACTGGTCGGCCAGCGCGTCGAGCTCCCCGGGCGCGACCACTTCGTTGACGAGGCCGAAGTCGAGGGCCTCCTGTGCGGAGAGCATGTCGCCGAAGAAGGCCATCTGCTTGGCCCTTCGCAATCCGATCACGCGCGGGAGCGACCACGAAGTCCCGCCGTCGAGCGCGAGCCCCCGCTTCACGAAGATCTCGCAGAAGCGCGCGCGATCGGTGGCGATCGCGAGGTCGCACGCCAGCACCAGCCCGAGGGCGACCCCCGCCGCGACGCCGTCGACGACGGCGAGGGTGGGCTTGGGGAGATGGTGCAGGCGGTTGATGAGATCGCCGACGATCCGCATCTCGTGAAGGATCGCCTGGGGCGGGCCCCCGGTCAGGCCCTTCGGCTCGCCGTCGGTCCGGAGGCCTCCGCCGAGGTCGGCGCCCGAGGAGAAGTTGTCGCCAGCGCCCCGGATCAGGAGGGCACGATCCTCCGGGTTCCGCGTGACCTCGGCGAGGACCCGGTCCAGGTCGCTCCAGATCTCCGCGTTGATTGCGTTCTTCCGTTCCGCGCGGTCGAACGTCAACGTGACGAGTCCATCCTTGCGTTCGATGATCGTATCAGCCAATTCCATTCTCCTTGTTTGCGTGGGGCGAGCGGGAGGGGGTCACGTGACCGCGCCCTTCATGCGGAGTGCGATGATCGCCTCCATGTCGAGACCGATCTCTTCGAGGATCTCGTCTCCGTGCTCGTTGAAGTCGGGCGAGCGTCGCGTCGCTGTCGGCTGCTCGTCGAACTGGACGGGGCTCGCGGGGAGCTCGAAGGGCGTTCCGTCGGCGGTCGCCGAGGCCGCGAGGTAGCCCATCGCGCGCGCCTGGGGATCGCTTCCCACCTCGAGCGAATTCTGTACGGGCGCCCACTGGCCGCGGAGCGTCTGGAATCGTTCCGTCCATTCGGCCAGGGTCTTGCCGGCGAGCGCTTCGCGGAAGATCTCGACCGCATGGCCGGCGTTCTCCGCGAGCTTCTCGGCCGTCCCGAAGCGGGGATCGTCGACCAGGTCGGGGCGCTCGATATGCGCGCAGAAGTCCGCGAAGTAGGCGAAGGCCTGCAGCATGACGAGCTGGAGCCAGCGATCGTCCTTCGTGCGGAACGTGCCGACCAGCGGATTCGTGACGGCGGCGTGGTGGCCCAGCGGCGGCGCTGCGAGCGGTTGGCCCGATTGCAGCGACATGGCCATCGCCGGGCCCGCAGCCCAGATGCCCGCGGAGAAGAGCGAGACGTCGACCACGGACGCCTCTCCGGTTCGCTCGCGCTTCAGGAGCGCAGCCGCGATCCCCCCGGCGATGGTCATGCCCCCGATCGAGTCGCCATAGGCGGGGCCGGGCTGGCCGATCACGCCCTCCGCGCCGCTCGGCGTGCAGTTGGCGGCGCTACCCGCGCGCGACCAGAAGGCGGTCGAGTCGTAGCCGCCCTTGCTGGCGTCCGGCCCGCGCGGACCGAAGGCGGTCCCGCGCGTGTAGATGATCCGCGGATTCCGTTCGCGGATGTCGTCGACGCCGATCCGGAGCTTCTCGAGGACCGGGACCGTCTTGTTGGTCAGGAACACGTCCGCCGTCTTCGCGAGGGCATAGAGGACGTCGCGTCCCTCCGGTGTCGAGAGGTCGATCCCGATGCTGCGCTTCCCCCGGTTGCTGTGTTCGTTCAGGACGTGGACGTTCGATCCGAAGGAGACGACTCCGGTCTGGGCGAGGCCGCGCATCGCGTCGCCACGCTCGGCGTGTTCCACCTTGATCACGTCGGCCCCCCAGTCGGCGAGGACGCCGGACGCGGCGGGGACGAACGTGTGCTCCGCGACCTCGAGGACGCGGATTCCCTTCATGATGTCGAGCATGCGCTCCTCCTGCCTCTCGTGCCGAGGCCTCGGGCCGAACGGGCAATCGCCCTCGACCCGCGATTCATTCCGCGCGTCCCGCGCGATTGCGCTCGCCCCAGCCGCCCGGCACGGCGCCTTCGAGCGTGGCCGCCCGCCGGGCGAAGAGCCAGCGGTCGTCGACCCGGCGGTACTCGTCGACGTAGCGGCCCCAATGGTCGAGTCCCGCGTCGGTGAGAACCAGATAGTAGGCGCGGCCTCGAGCACGGTCGGGGTCGAGAAGGTCGATCTGATGCGTCGACGTGAAGTGACGGACGAAGCGCGCCTGTCCGCCGCCCTCCGCGTCGGTGTTCGCGGCGACGCCTTCGAAGAAGGCGCGGATCTCGCCCCGCCCCGTGCATACGCCGGTCGGAATCTCCATCACGGCGTCCTCCGCGAAGAGGGCCAGCATCTCGTCGAAACGACCGCTGTCTCCGCTCGCGTTGTATCGCGCCACGAGATCGCGAATCTGCTCCCGCGCGTCGAGTTGCCATCGCTCCAACCTGGATCTCCTGCTCTTCGGGGACGGACGGCTCCGTCGGGGAGCGTCTACTGCGGGCCGTAGGTGGCGCCGAATGCTTCGATGAAGTCGAGGATCTTCGCCGGGTCGTCCGGCGAATGCGACACGACGGTCCACGTGACGCCCGCTTCGGCGAGGCGGCCGAACGCCTCCCGGTGCCGCTCGACGTCGCGCGTGGGCTGCTGGATCGAAGGGTCGGCGTAGGAGAGGACGAAGTCGAGCTTCACGTCGCGGTCCGCCGCGTCGCGCTCGAGACGGGCGATCGTGGTGCCGATCTCACTCTCGGTCCCTGGATTCGGCGTGCGGGTGGTCGCGTACATCGCGTCCGGACCCACGAGCGGCATCCATCCCTGGCAGCGACGCGCGACGCGGTCGAGGGTGATCTTCGCGTTGCCGCCGAGCCAGATCGGGATCGGATCCTGATGGGGGCGGGGGCGCCCGATGACGTCGCGGGCGCTCCACGTCGCGCCCTCGTAGCTGAAGGGCTCCCCGCTCCAGTGCAACGGGAGGACGTCGAGGGCCTCGTCGAAAAGCGCGTTTCGCGCGTCGATGTCGACGCCGAGTGCGCGGAACTCTCCCTTCAGGTAGCCCGTGCCGGCGCCCAGGATGAAACGTCCCTTGGACAGACGGTCGACGGTGGCGGCGGTCTTCGCGAGCAGGAGCGGATTCCGGTAGGGAAGTACCGCCAGGTAGGTGAGCAGCTTGATCCGCGTGGTGACCGTGGCGGCGCCGGCGAGGGCCACGAAGGGGTCGAGGGTCTGGTGTCCGCCGGCCTCGAGCCATCGCGCACTCGGCGCCGGGTGCTCCGTGAAGGCGAATCCGTCCCAGCCCGCCCGTTCGAGCGCGACCGCCACCTCCGCGACGCCGCCGGAGGACAGCATGTCGTCGTCGACGCCGTGCATCTCGGGATAGGGAAACATGAAGTTCATGGAGCGTCTCTTCTCGTGTTCCGTCGGCGCTCGTCGTGGGCGCCGCCCGATCCTCGGGCCGGTTCCGGGGGAGGGGGCGGACTCATGATTCTCGCAGCGCCTCGAAGTCCAGCTGCGGCTGCGCCTGATGGCAGAGCGCGCCGCCGTCGATGGTCAGCATCGTGCCGGTCACGTTCTTCGACTCGTCCGAGGCGAGGTAGATCGCGCCGTGCGCCACGTCCTCGGACTCGCCGAGTCGGGGAAGCAGCACCAGCCGCTCGAAGGCGGCGCGCCGGGCCGGGTCCGAGAGGATCCGCTCGAAGGTTTCGCTCCCCGTGTTCGTGAAGCCGACGACGATCGTGTTCGCGCGGATGTTCTGCTTGCCGTAGTCGACGGCCAGCTGGCGCGTCAGGGCGTTGATCGCGCCCTTCGACGCCTGATAGGCGGGGCGTCCCGGGATCGCCCCGACGCTCGAGGAGGCGGAGACGTTGATGATCGAGCCGCCGCCTGCTTCGCGCATGGAAGGGATCGCGTACTTGGTGGCCCAGATCGTGCCGTAGAGAGCGGCGCGGACGATCGAGTCGAGGACCTCGAACTCGATCGAGTCCACGTGGTCGTCGCCTCCGCCGCTCACCTCGTCGGTCGCGATCGCGTTGTTCATCAGGGTCGTGATCGGGCCGAAGGCGTCTACGGCCGACGCGATGGCGTTCTCGATCTCGTCCTCGCGTCGGTTGTCGGCGCGGACGAACATCCCGGTCCCGCCGGCCTCGCGAATCCGGTCCTCGACCTCCCGTCCCGCTTCGACCGTGCGGCCCGTGAAGGCGACCTTCGCGCCCTGTGCGGCCATCATGATGGCGGTCGTCCGGCCGATGCCCTTCGTGCCGCCGGTGATCACGGCGACCTTGTTCGCGAGTCTCACGAGGCTTCCCTCCACGCTTGCTGGGACGCTGGGCCGTCGCCTACGCTGGCGCGCCGCGGCGCGAAGCGCGCCGGCTCGGAACCGACGGAGGCGTGCGCTTGCAGATTCTCGAGAAGGTCAGCGAAGTTCGTGCGCTGATGGAGGAGGCCCGCTCGCAGGGTCGCACCATCGGCGTGATGGGGACCAGCGGGCGCATGCACGAGGGACATCTCTCGCTCGTGCGACAGGCGATCGCGGAGAACGACGTCGCCGTGATGTTCTGGCTGGGCGACCTGCGTTTCTCGTGGGCGGGTGGAGAGAAGGTTCCGGGTCTCTACGACCGGGACTGGGAGACGGATCGAGCGCTCTGCGAGTCGACCGGGATCGAGTACGTCTACCTGCCCGACAGCGACGACTACATGCCGCAGCGGCCGGTGACGCTGACCCTCGTCCCGAGCCTCGCGACGGGCTGCCCGCGCATGGAGGAGCCCGCCCACCTCGACGAGGTGACGACGGCGACGGCCAAGCTCTGGGGCATCTTCGGACGCATGCGGTACTACTCCGGTGAGAAGGACTGGCAGCAGCTCGCCATGTTCAAGCGGATGGCCGTCGATCTCTCGACCGAGGTCGAGGTGATCGGCTGCCCCGTCGCTCGGGAGAGCGATGGTCTCGCCATGTCGAGTCGGAACGTCAAGCTCACGCCCGAGGAACGCGAGCGGGCGAGCGGCCTCTATCTGGCGCTTCAGGAGGGCGCGGCCGCGATCGAAGCGGGCGAGCGTTCCCCCGGCGCCGTGGAGGCCTTGATGCAGGATCGGCTCGCGGGGATCGGCGACCCCCTCTACGTCCACTGCGTCGATGCGGAGACACTCCAGCCGATGGAGACGCTCCGGGGGGCGATCCGCTTGATCGCGTCCGTCCAGATCGGCGTCGTGCCGCTCGTCGACAACATCGGCGTCGACGTCGGCGTCGACGTCTGAGGCACGCGCCGGGCCCGGCCGGCCGGCGGCGCGCTTCCCGTTGCGTCGCGGGTCACTCGGCATGGGGAGCCGCCAGCCCGTCGCTCGCCGCGGGCGCCGCGAAGTCGAGGAGCGAGAGGGCGCCCGGGGGCGCCGCGGCCAGACGAGGGACGACGTTGAGCGCGCGCGCCGCGTTCAGCAGATGGCAGGCCTCGCCCGGGTTCGTGCCTTCCGGCCAACCGAAGGTCGAGACGATCGGCGGATCGCCGTCGATCTCGACCCGCCACGCGGGCTCGTCGTACGACTGCCGCCAGTCGGGGCCGAGGTCGAGCATCGTCGACTGCTCGTTCACGATCCGGAAGAACTCGCGCCCGCCCGCGCGGGCGGCGAGGGTCCAGCGGATGCCCGCAGAGGTGCCTTGTTCGATTCGAAGACCACTCGGCTCGAGGGTGATCGTCCGCGGCGCGGGGGCGTACTCCACGCGCTCGAGCGCGATGTTCTCCCACGAGACCCCGAGGCCGCGAGCGATCATCCGGCTCGACTGCTCCATCGCCCGCGTCCAGCCCTGGTCGATCAGCGCCGCGTGCGGGCCGCCGCCGGGCGGGAGACCGATGCCGAGCGACTGGATCTGCACGGCGGACGGTCCCGTGGACATGTCGTTCTTCTGCCAGGCCCGGATCTGCCGGATGCGCCCCGTGTAGCCGGACAGGAAGAGCGGGAGCACGTCACTGATCAGGCCGGGGATGTTGCCCCCGGCGCAGAGCGAGGCGCCTCCACGCGCGGCGGCGCCTCGGAGGCGGGCCTCTTCCGGCTGACCTTCGAGGAAGTAGGCGCCGATCCCGTTGTAGAGGTCGATGCCCGCCTCGAGGATGCGCTCGAACGCGTCGACGTCGTACGTCGCGCCGCTCCAGATCAGCGCGTCGGGCCGGAGCGCGAGGATCTCGTCCAGGGAATCGGTCGTGACGATTCCGTTCGGCGGCCCGCCGACGAGCTCGCCCGCGTCGCGACCGACCTTCTCCGGGTAGTGCACGAGCACGCCGACCAGCTCCATCACGGGATGGTCGTGGAGGCGCCGGACGATCTCGGCGCCGACGGGACCCGTATAACACTGCGCTACGCGGAGCCTGGACACGCTGGGGGCTTCCTTCGAGCGGGCTTCATCGGGTGCCCGCCTCATCCGCGCGTGCTCGCGTCCGCTGGAACCGGCGATCGTCGGTCGGGCCGAGGAGGGGCGCGCCGGACGGCGGGGTGGCAAGCTCGGGCCGGGCTCGGAACCGGGCCGGAAGGAGGAGCGGCGAATGGATCTCGGACTCGAAGGCGCGGCGGTCTGCGTGCAGGGCGGGAGCAAGGGCATGGGCCGTGCCGCGGCGGAGGCCTTCGCGCGCGATGGCGCCCGGGTCGCCGTCCTGGCGCGAGGGCGAGAAGCCTTGGACGACACGGTCGAGCGTCTTCGATCGCTCGGGAGCCCGGACGCGTTCGGCGTGTCCGTCGACCTGGTCGACGCCGCCGCGATCGACGCGGCGTTCGCCGAGATCGGTGAGCGCTTCGGTGGCCGGTTGAACACGCTCGTGAACGCGGCGGGGCCGGGCGGTGGCTCCCAGGTCCCGTTCTACGACCTGCCCGACGCGGAGTGGGCGGAGGCCTTCGAGATCGGTGCGCTCTCCGCGGTGCGGTGCACGCGCGCCGCGCTCCCGATGTTGCGTGCCGCCGAATGGGCGCGCGTCGTGAACGTCTCCGCGCACTCGACGAAGCGGCAGACGGCGATCCTCGCTGCCTATTCCGCGGCGAAGAGCGCGATGACGAGCGTCAGCAAGAACATGTCCCTCGCGCTCGGGCCGGAGGAGATCCTCGTGAACACGATCTCTCCGGGCTCCTTCGCCTCGGAAGGCTTCAAGTCGGCGATGGCCCTGCTGCCGCCCGAACGCGGGCTCGACCCGTCCGACCTCTACGACTGCATGCGCTGGATCAGCGAGGATTTCGGTCACCCCGCACACCTGCCCCGGGCGGGCGACCCGGCGGAGATCGGCGCCGTGATCGCGTTCGTCGGCTCGCGCGCGAACTCCTACATGACCGGCGCGAACATCAACGTCGACGGCGGCTCGGACTTCACGTAGCCGAGGGGTCGGCGCGGTGCGCGCGGCGCGGTGCGCGACGTGTTCGCCTGCGGAGGAGGGGAGGGGCGGCACGGTCAGGATTCCGGCGGGAGGTCGTAGAATCGCTGCGCCCACTCCCGGAACGCGATGTAGCCCTCCGCGTCGACGGGGGAGTAGGCCGGCTTCTCTACCCATTTCTGGTTGCGCCAGATGCGGAGATCGTCGTCCACGGTCGTCAGGAACTGCTGGTCGACGGCTTCCCGCGCGCCGGGCGGAAGCGTGTCCCCCGTGTCGCCCGGCTCCCGCGGCCACCAGATCGTGTAGAACATGTCCGACGCGCCGTTCTCGACCGGGGTCGTCGTGAAGGTCATGCGGTGGTTCCGGCGGCCATCGAAGATCGAGATCGCGCCGCCGAGACCGAAGAGCTTGCTGTAGAGCTTCATCCGCATCGCGTCGGGATCGTCGCTTCGTGTGTCGGGGTAGCCGGCGACGAAGTCCCAGAGGTGCTCGTCGTAGGACCAGTGGAGCAGGCGGGGTGTCACCGTCGCGTGGTGGACGAATTCGAAGTGCGCGCTGTCCGCGGAGTTCTCGAGCACGATCTGCGGGTGGACGGGCTCGTTCGGGTTCCGCTTGGTGATGGGTGGATAGTAGTCGTCCGGCGGTGCGGTGAACTCGGGATAGCAGCCGAAGATGTTGGGCATCTCCCAGGCCGGCGGCTTCCCGTCCGGGTCGTGCCAGAGAAACGCGAGGCCGTGCTGCTCCATCGCGGGCCAGACGCGGAGACGGCGCGATCGATTCGGTCGTGGCTGATCGGGGATCGCGGTGTTCGCGCCGTCGTGTCCCCACTGCCAGCCGTGGAAGGGGCAGCGGATGCAGTCTCCCTCGACCCTTCCGCCGTGTCCCAGGTGCGCACCCATGTGCTTGCAGTGGGCCTCGAGGACGCGGAGCGTGCCGTCCTCGGTTCGGTAGGCGACGAGATCCTCGCCGAAATAGCGGATCGGGACGGCTTCATCGCTCGGGTAGTCCGTCGACCAGCCGATCTGGAACCAACCGGTCGGTTTCCAGGTGAACGGAACCTCCATGGGAAGCCTCCTGCCGGGCGTGGCCTTCGCGAATCTCGGGCGGATCTGCCCCTCCCGCCGCAGACACGGCGGGGCTTGCTCTTGCCGTCAGCCTATCAAATATTATATTTAATCCAAGCGAGCGGGGGCCCAGGAGAAGGTGGTCTCCCTTGGTTCCTGACGGCTGGTCGCCGGTGCGAGTCGCGGATTCGAGCCGGGTTGCGCCGCCGGCCAGGCGAGCGAAGACGGACGCGTTCGCAGGCTTCGGTGTCAGGGCTGGCTGCCGTTGCTACGAGCTCGCCGACCCGACCTCGCGCAGATCGCAATGGGTATGCTGAAACGAACGCGGCGCTGGTTCCGCCCGGGCGGGGCGCGTTCGGCCGACGAAGTCGCTCGCTACTTCACCCACACCATGATCCACGGGACTCGCCGTCGGACCTGAACGTCGCCATTCTCCCGAGAGAGGAGCCCATCATGCGCGTAGAAGACCTGATCCTCGTGAGCATCGACGACCACGTCATCGAGCCCGCCGACATGTTCGAGAAGCACGTCCCGGACCGGTGGAAGGCCGACGCACCCCGGTGCGTCACGGGCGAGGACGGGGTCGACACCTGGTCCTTCCAGGGGATGACCGCGACGTCGGTCGGATTGAACGCGGTCGTGAGCTGGCCGAAAGAGGAATGGGGCCTCGAGCCGACCTCGTTCGCCGAGATGCGTCCCGGCGCCTACGACGTGGACGAACGCGTGCGCGACATGAATCGCAACGGGATCCTGGCTTCGATGTGCTTCCCGTCGTTCGCCGGGTTCAATGCGCGGTTCTTCCACGAGTCCAAGGACCACGATCTCGCGCTGATCATGCTGAAGGCGTACAACGACTGGCACGTCGACGAATGGTGCGCCGCCCACCCGGGTCGTTTCATCCCGCTCGGGATCGGGCCCGTATGGGACTCACGGGGAATCGCCGACGAGGTCCGTCGCCTCTCGAGCAAGGGCTGCAAGGCGATCTCGATGCCCGAGCTGCCCCACCTGATGGGTCTGCCCAGCTACCACGACATGGACTACTGGGGCCCCTTCTTCCAGGCGGCGAGCGAGGAGCAGGTCGCGATGTGCCTGCACATCGGTCAGGGCTTCTCCGCCCTGAAGACCGCGCCGGACGGGCCGCTCGACAACTACATCATCCTCTCGACGCAGGTCTCCGCCATCGCGGCGAACGACCTGCTCTGGGGGCCCGCCATGCGGCGCTATCCGGATCTCCGGATCGTGTGGTCCGAGGCGGGAATCGGCTGGATCCCGTTCTACCTCGACCGCTGCGATCGTCACTACGAGAACCAGGTCTGGCTCGGCAACGATTTCGGCGGGAAGCTCCCGAGCGAGGTCTTCCGCGACCGCTCGCTCGCGTGCTTCGTGACCGATCGCACGGCCCTCAAGGTCCGCCACGACATCGGCATGGACATGATCGCGTGGGAGTGCGACTTCCCGCACTCGGACTGCATCTTCCCGGATGCCGCGGAGCAGCTCCTCGACGAGATGGAGGACGCGGGCTGCACCGAGCAAGAAATGCACCAGATCACGTGGGCCAACACGGCCCGCTTCCTCGATCTCGACCCCTTCGCCGTGATTCCCCGCGAGCAGGCGACCGTGGGTGCGCTGCGCGCGCTCTCGCCGGACGTCGACACGACCATCCGGTCGAAGACCGAGTGGTCGAAGCTCTACGAGGAGCGCAGAAGCGCCTGAGTCGCCCGAAGCGCCCGAAGCGGCGATCAGCGGCCGACCGGTCGGCCGTCCACGATCTGGTCCAGGTACTCCGCCATCCCGAGCGCGGGCTGGCCGTTGCACGTGAACGCCGTCATGCCCTCGGTGATCCGCGTCGTCAGCATCTCGCCGGTCGGGCTCTCGCGACGATTTCGCAGCGGGATCAGCGACAGGACGTCACCGCGGATGGCGAAGTCCCGTCCGGCGGCGCGGGTCCGGAAGTCGAGGCTTCGGACGTGGGTACGTTCGTCCCACTCCGAGACGAGCTCTCCGCCCTCGAGGTCGTGGGTCTCGCCGTCCGCGAAGAAGAAGCCCTTCACGCGGTGGCCCCCTTCGGCGTCGCCCAGCACCGTCGCCATGAACGAACACGCGGGTGAGACGTAGAAGTGGAGCCAGCGGTACCACTGGATGCTCTGCCAGTAGCGCGGGCCCCAGCTCTTGTCGCGGGCGCCGGCCCCGCGAATCTCGTGGCGCGTGCCGTCGATCTCGATGTGGCCCTCCCCGAACATCTGCTGGTCGAAGTGGGCCTTGGCGAACCCCTTCTCGGGGTCGAGCGGCAGGGGGGAGCCGTCGTCCTTCACGACCTCGCCGCCGGGGCAGGGGCCCGCGGCGCGATGCTCGATCTCCATGCGTGCGCGGACGATCGGGTTCTCGCGGAAGGCACGCCGCGGATCGGCCATCTCGTAGGGACGCTCGAGCAGGCACACCTTGCCATCGTAGGTGACGCGGTGGCGTTCGAGCGGCTCGACGATCTCGAAGCGGAGCCCGCCGGCGTCCATGCGTTCGTTGGACGTGATCTCGGGGCGGCTCGCCATGAAGGCGACGCGGCCGTCGGGCAGGTACCAGCAGAAGCTCACTTCCGCGTGTCCCTCGTTGACGCGATTCCCGACCCGGTACCAGCCGCCGGTTCGCTGGTCGGCGTCGAACACGCTGAAGTACATGCTCTCGTTGTAGTTCGACACGTCGTCGGGCGTGTGGTTGAAGTCGTCCTCGGGGCGCAGGACGAGCTTGTATCCGGGCGGGGCGTCGGGCATGGGGGATCTTCTCCGTCCTCGGGGCCGCAATCAGTCCCGGGTGAATTCCAGTGCTTCGTGGGTGAGGTTCCGCGCGGCCTTGCCCATCGCGTCGGCATTGCCACGCGTCGGATCCGCCATGGCTCTCCGGTAGATCCCCTCGACCATGATCGCCAGCTTGAAGGCGGAGAGCGTCAGCCAGTACTGGAGGTCGGGAGCGACGCGGCAGCTCGACGCCTCCCAGCGCGCGACGAGGGCCGGTCGATCGGCTGGCGTGCCCCGGCCGCTCGATTCGTGGAGCCGGACGAAGCTCGCCAGGTCGAGCAGGGGATCGCCGATCGTCGAATTCTCCCAGTCGAGGATCGCCGCGACCCGGGCGGGCGGATCCGGGGCGATGAAGACGTTGGCCTCGTGGTAGTCGCCGTGCATGATGCCCGGGGCCCAGTCGTCGTCCGAGGGTCGGTGGGCATCGAGCCAGGCTCCGACGTCGTGGAGGCCTTCGAGGGAGCGCTCCGCGATCGGTTCGTAGGCCTCGAGCTGCCGGATCCACCTCGCGACCTGCCGATCGTGGAATCCTTCCGGCTTGCCGAAGTCCGACAGGCCGAGGTCCCGCCAATCGACGCGCGCGAGCGTCCCGAGCGCGGACATCGCGGCGAGCGGAATCTCCCGCGCGAGCGCGCGGTCGCTCGCGAAGGGCTCGGGGATGCCGAAGCTCGGAGCGAATCCTTCGACGAAATCCATCAGGTAGGCGACGCCCCCCGCGACGTCGGGATCCTCGCAGAGCGCGACCGGGCGCGGATGGGGGACGTCCGTCGCGTCGAGGGCCGTCAGCAGCCGGAACTCTCGGCGCATGCCGCGATCCGCGCCGTCGAGGGCTCGCTTGGCCGGTCGCCGGAGCACGAAGCGCTGGTCCCCGCGTTCGATGCCGATGCTCTCGTTGGAGACGCCGCCGGAGATTCGGTCGAGTCGGACGGCGGCGCCGGGCGCGATGCCGAGTTCGTCGAGCCAGCGGGCGAGACGTTCGGGGTCGACCAGGCCTTCCAGGTCGCTGGACTTGAGCGAAGTCGCGGCGTGGGACATGGGCGGCTCGCACCTCTCGCAGCCGCCGGGCGGGGTGCCGGTGCGGCTCTCTGGGGCCGAGACGGCCCGGGATCGCACCGATCGTGGCGCGTCGTTCGCGGGTTCGCCAGCGGGGTCGGGGGTCGCCTCGGCGCGGGGGCGTCGATCGCCGCGGCCGCGAGCCGGCCCCGACGACCGGACGACGCGTGTGCGCGGCGCTAGGCGCGCCGGGCGCGCTCGATGTCCGGGACGACCGTGCGAGACGCCCTGAGATAGAAGACCGTGGCGATCACGGGGGCGAGGCTCGCTGCGGCCAGCGCGAACCGGATCGCCTCGCTGCCGTGCTCGGGTCGCAGCCGCTCGATCAGGTCTCCGACGAAGAAGGGGCCCAGGCCCATGCCGACGAAGGTGAAGATCATACTCCAGAGCGCGGCAGAGAAGGCGCGCATGCGGGGCGGCGCGAGGCTCTGCCCCATCGCGAGGATCGCCGGCATCGCGCCCGTCGCGGCGAACGAGAGCAGCACGCCGAAGTAGAAGCCGACGGGAATCCCGGCGAGTCGGTCGCCCTCCGGCCACATCAGGAAGCCGAGCGCGCACGGCACGGAGACCAGGCTCCCGAGCGCCGGGATCCAGAAGTACCATCGCTCGTCCCTTCGGCTCAGCACGTCGGTCAGCCAGCCCCCCGCGAGCGTGCCGAAGGCGGAGGGGACCGGCGAGATCAGGAAGTAGGTGAGCCCGGCCTCGGCGGAGCCCATCGCGTAGACCTCGCGCAGGAAGGTCGGTTCCCAGGCGTTGCGTCCGACGCTCACGATCCCCGCCGCCGAGACGCCCGCGAGCATCCACGCGTAAGTCGGCGTCCGAAGCAGATGGAGTGCGGCGTCGAGCATCGACTCGCTCGCACCGGTCGCCGCCGACGCGCCGTCGCCGACGCCGCGCGGCGGCTCGCGAAGGGTGAAGAAGACGAGGAGCGACAGCGCGACCCCGGGCACGCCGACCGCGACGAAGGCGGCGCGCCATCCCCAGATCTCGTTGAGGTAGCCGCCGAGCGCCATTCCGAGGCCCATTCCGCAGAGCGCGCCGACCTGGAGCAACGAGAGCGCACGGGCGCGCATCGAGACCGAAGCGTAGTCGGCGAGCAGCGAATGACTCGGCGGCGCGCCCGCCGCCTCGCCGATCCCGACGCCCATGCGCGCGACGAGCAGCTGACCGAAGTTGCGCGCCAGGCCCTGCAGGATCGTGAGGACGCTCCACGCGAAGAGGCCGACGGCGATGATCGAACGCCGCGAGCGGCGATCGGCGAGGCGGGCGATCGGGATGCCCGCCAGGATGTGCACGACCGCGAAGGCCGGTCCCATCAGAATGCCGATCTGGCGGTCGCTCAGCTCGAGATCGGCGCGGATCTCGGGCACGAGCACCGACATGATCGTGCGGTCGCACACGTTGAAGACGGCGACCAGGAAGATCAGCCCGAGTGAGTATCGGACGTAGGCGCGGGAGAAGCCGTGCGCGGGCATCGTGTCGTCGTTCACGTCGAGAGGCTGGCAAACCGCCGGGGAGGGGGAAAGGAGTCGAGGCGCCCGGGGTCGCCTTGAAGCCAGAATTATATATGATATTTGATATTGGCCTGGTTCTTGCTTCTATATACAGATCCGTAGACAACCCCTTCGGAGGACGAGCATGCGACTTCAGGACAAGGTGGCCATCGTCACCGGCGGAAGCTCCGGCTTCGGGGCGGCGACCGCGCTGCGTTTCGCCGAAGAGGGCGCGCGCGTCGTGATCGCGGATCTCGACGAGGAATGGGGCAAGCGGAGCGTCGAACGCGTGGAGCAGGCGGGTGCCGAGGGCGCGCTCGTCGTCGGGGACATCGCGACGGCAGAGGGCGCCGAAGCCGCGATCCGCTTCTGTGCCGATCGATTCGGTGGACTCGACGTCCTCGTGAACAACGCGGGCATCGCCCAGGGCGGCCCCGCCGACAGCTGGGACATCTCGGAGGAGCTCTGGGACCGGTTGATCCGGGTCAACCTCAAGAGTGTCTTCCTCTGCTCGAAGTTCGCGATCCCGGAGATGCTCGAACGCGGGGGCGGCTCGATCGTGAACGTGGCCTCGATCGCGGCGTCGTGTTCGGTCGGGGGATCCGCGTACGGCGCCGCCAAGGGCGGGATGCTCAGCTATACGCGCCAGGTCTCCCGTGAGCTCGCGCCGCGGAACGTCCGGATCAACTGCGTCTCGCCGGGATACATGCGCACCCCCATGTCGACCGGAGAGCGACAGGGCGTCTCGCGGGAAGAGCAGGAGCAGGCGATGGCGGAATTCGGCGCGCTGGTGCCGATGGGGCGAACGGGGCGCGACGTCGACATCGCGGAGGCGATCGTCTACCTGGCGAGCGACGAGTCCCAGTACGTCACGGGACAGGAGATCGTCGTCGATGGCGGCTATCTCGTTCGGTGACGACGTGGGGAGACGCGTGCCTCGCCGAAGCGGGGCGCGCCCGCGTCCGGGGGGAACGATTCCGAGATGACGAGTAGGCGCGCCGTGGATCTCTTCGGGAAGGAAGGCACGCCGAACGTCGCGATCGTCGGGGCGGGCTTCGGAGGTATTTCGGCGGGGGTCGCGCTTCGCAAGGCCGGCATCCACACCTTCACGATCTACGAGCACGCCGAGCGCGTCGGCGGCACCTGGTGGTACAACCAGTATCCCGGTGCCGAAGTCGACGTGGAGTCCTACGTCTACTCGTTTCCGTTCAAGCGTCACGACTGGACGCGGACCCACGCCCGACAGCCGGAGCTGCACCGCTACCTGGAAGAGGCCGTCGCCGATTTCGGGCTCCTCCCCCACCTCCGGCTCCGGACCGGGGTGTCCCGCGCCGTCTGGGACGAGACGGAGCACGTCTACCGGCTCGAGCTCAGCACCGGCGAGACGGTCGAGCACCACGTGCTGATCGGGGCGACCGGCTTCCTGAACATCCCACGCCATCCGGATTGGCCGGGCCTCGACAAGTTCCAGCGTCCCGCGTTCCACACGGCCCGCTGGGAGCACGAGCACGACCTCGAGGGCAAGACCGTCGCCATCGTCGGCACGGGCTCGAGCGCTTCCCAGATCGTGCCCGAGATCGCCGACCGGGTGGGGCAGCTCTACGTATTCCAGCGGGAGCCGGGCTGGGTCGTTCCCAAGGGCGATCGCGAGTACACGGAGGCGGAGCGGAAGCAGCTGCGCCATCCGCTCCGCCACTTCCTCGCCCGGGCACGGTGGTTCTGGGACACGGAGAAGCGGCTGTGGGACGCGGGGACCTATCGACCCGGAGCGCCGGCGAACCGCATGGCCGAGCAGGCCGCGCGCGCCTACATCGCGAGCGAGTTCGCCGACCGCCCCGACCTCGCCGAGGCGGTGACGCCGACCTATCCGTTCTGGGGGAAGCGACCCGTCTTCAGCTCCACGTTCTACCCCGCGCTCAAACGCCCGAACGTCGAGCTGGTGCCCCAGGCGGTCGAGTCCTTGACCGAGACGGGGGTCGTGGACGCGAAGGGCGTGGAACGCGAGATCGACGTCCTGGTCATCGCGACCGGCTTCGAGGCGACCCGCTACCTCGATCAGATCGAGGTGGTCGGGCGCGAGGGGCGGAGCCTCCAGGCGTACTGGGAGGGAGAGCCCCGCGCGTTCCTCGGCATCACCGTGCCGACCTTCCCGAACCTCTACATCCTGTACGGACCCGGGACCAACGGGGGCGAGATCGCGTCGAACCTGCGCTTCCAGGCCGCCTACGCCCGTCGCGCGATTCGCAGGATGATTCGCCGGGGCGTGACGGCGATCGAGGTCAAGCGGACCTGGGCCGACCTCTATCACGCCTGGCTGCAGTCGAAGATGCACGACACCGCGTGGGCGGTCAGTCGAAACTACTTTGCGAACGCGTCGGGCAAGATCGTCACGCAGTGGCCCTACAGCGCGCTCGACTATCAGGTCCTGATCCGGCTCTTCGGACGCGCGTCCGAGACCGCCCGTCGGCGAGAAGACGCGCGCTAGTGGCGGACGATCGCGGGGGTGCCTCAGTCGTCTCGCGATCCGGGGACGGTGTTGTGTCGGATCTGACTGAAAGGCAGCTCGCGGTCCGGGGTGGCTTCGCGCGGGAGTCCGAGGTGGCGCTCCGCGATCGCGTTGGCCTGCATCTCGGCGGTGCCGCCGCCGATGCTGTGGAGGGTGACGCGATCGAGGCCGACGTCCCGGAGCGCGACCGGCGTCTCGGCTCCGTCCGCATTCGGGGGAAGGGCGACTCCCAGCGGCCCCGCCAGCTCCGAGAGGAGGGCGAGGCGCCGGCTGCCGACCTTCCCGCTCATCAGCTTGACGATCGCCGCGGCGTGCCCCGCGAGCGCGCGCGACTGCAGCCCGGCAGCGATCCGCTTCGACGTGAGCGGCATCAGTGCGTCGAGCACCCAGAGCTCACCCAGGATCTGACGCACGTGCGGGTCGGAGGCGAGCCCCTCCGAGCGAGCCCAGTCCGCGAGGGCGGGGGAGAGCGTGAGCGTGTCGGTCGCCTCCGCCCGGGCCTTGCCGTAGTCCCAGCCACGCCCGATCGCCGATCGTTCGTGCATGAGCATGTTCGTGGTCACCCGCCAGCCGTCGTCGACGTCTCCGATCGTGTCCCCGACCGGGACGAGGACGTCGTCGAGGTACTCCTGGCAGAAATGAACGCTTCGGTCCGCCAGCTGGAGCGGGAGGATCGTCATTCCGGGCTGCTTCATGTCCACGATGAACATCGTGAGGCCCGCGTGCTTCGGGACGTCGGGATCGGTCCGCGCGAGGCAGGCGCCGTAGTCGGCGTGATTGCCGCCGGTCGTCCAGACCTTCGAGCCGTTGAGTCGCCAGACGTCCCCGTCGCGGGTCGCGGTCGTGAGGAGGCCCGCCAGGTCGGAGCCGCCGCTCGGCTCGGAGAGGAGCTGGCACCAGAGATGGTCGCCGCGGAGCATCGGCGGAATGAAGCGGGCGTTCAGCTCGGGCGACGCATGCGCGAGCATGGGCGGGATGATCACGTTCCGGTTCACGCCGAAGGACCAGGGCATGCGATAGGGGCGTGCCTCTTCGACGAAGACGTCGTCGAAGCGCTGCGGCAGGCCGAGGCCTCCGAACTCCACCGGCAGGGTGATGCCGGCGAACCCGCCGTCCCAGAGCGCGCGCTGGATACGGCGGTCCCGCGCGACGAACGCGTCGTCCTCGAACTGGAAGCTGGGCTCGCCGGGAACGCGCGGCGGCAGATCCGCTCCGGCGAGATGTTCGCGGGCGCGCAGGCGGAAGGCGCGCTCTTCGGGCGTGTCGCGCTCCTCCGTCGTCGGGGAAGGTCCGGGGGGCACGCCGCCGCTCCTTTCCGCAGGCCCGCAATCCGGCAGAGGCGCTCGTGGTGGGCGGCCGGCGTTCCCCAGAGCGCTTCGTTCGAGATCGCGCGCCGCGCGTAGAGGTGGAGATCATGCTCCCAGGTGACGCCGATGCCGCCGTGGATCTGGATGCAGTCCCGCGCGATCTCGCTCGCGGAGCGTCCCACGTGACTCTTGGCGAGGCTGACCGAGAGCGCGGCGTCGGGGGACGGGTCCTCGACGCTCCGCGCGGCGTGATCGGTGAGCGCCTTGGCCCCTTCGAGGGTGGTCACGTGGTCCGCGAGTCGATGCTTGAGCGCCTGATAGGAACCGATCGGGCGACCGAACGCCACGCGCTCCTTCGCGTACTCGATGGTGCTCTCGAGGGCGCGGTCGATCACGCCTACGGTCTCCGCGCATTGAAGGAGCACGGCGAGCTGGAGCTGGCGCTCGACCAGCACCGCGGCGCCGTCGAGCTCGCCGACGACGTGCGCGGACTCGAGCGACACGCCCTCGAAACGAACCGTCGCGAGTCGCCGGCCCAGATCGAGCGCGTCGCACGGCTCGACCGTCACGCCGGTCGTCCGTCGCGGAAGCAGGAACTGCGACAGTCCGCCGCTCGTCGTCGCGGTCACGAGCAGGTGATCCGCGACGTGGGCGTCCTGGACATATCCGCTCGCGCCGTCGAGCTGGATCCGTCCGCCGTGCGAACGTGCGGTTACGCTGCCGGGAAGCGTGCCGTCGGCGGTCCCCGTTCCTGCGAAGCACCACGTCGCGACCCGTCTGCCAGCGACGAGCGGAGCGAGGACCTCCGCCTGCTGCGCGTCCGTTCCGGACTGCGAGAGGGCGAAGGCGACGACGTTGGTCGGAAGGAAGGGGCCCGCGTAGACGACGCGACCGAGCTCCTCCGCGAGGATTGCCGCGTCGACGGCGCCCTCGGCCGCCTCGGCCATCCCGCCGGCTGCCTCGGGAACGAAGAGCGAGACCCAGCCGAGCCCCGCGCCCTGCTGCCACACGGCGGGGTCCCAGCCGTGCGGGTCCTGAAGCCGCGCACGCAGGTCCTCGAGCGTTCGGTGGTCGTCGAGGAAACGCCGGGTCGTGTCTCGCAGGAGCTGCTGATCTTCGCTGGCGTCGTAGCGCATTCGTTTCCCGGTCTCGGTCGGTGGCGGACCCGCGCCGCCCGCATGCGAGCGTACACGCTGCGGCGTGTCGGGCTAGTCCTCGCGTCGGGAACCCGACGGAGCCGCGCGCGACGGACCCGGGCCGGGGCCGGCGGGATGCGTCGAGAGGCGCTAGCAAGGGGTGCGATGCGGGTCGGTTACCAGATCGGACATTGGGGAAAGGACGCGCGGGTCGGTGGCTGCGACCTGCCGCCGCTCGAGGTCGTCGAGCGTCTCCGTGAGGCCGAGTCGTGGGGCTGTGACTCGGTCTGGGCACCGGAGTCCTACTTCGCCGAGGCCTATACGTTCCTGTCCTGGATCGGTGCGCACACCGAGCGGATGAAGCTGGGGACGGCCGTCGCGCCGATCCAGTCGCGGACGCCCGTCAACTTCGCCCAGATGGCGATCACGCTGGACCACCTGACGCAGGGGCGGGTCGTCGTCGGTCTGGGCGTGACGGGGATCAACGTCGCGGAGGGCTGGTTCGGTCAGCGTTTCGACAAGCCGCTCGCGCGTACCCGCGAGTACGTCTCGATCATGCGTGCCGTGCTCGCGGGCGAGCGACCCGAGAACGCGGACGGCGAGTTCTATCCGCTGCCGGTCCCGAACGGGGTCGGGAGTCGCAAGGCGCTCAAGTCGCCCGTCCGTCCCTACCGCAAGGACCTGCCGATCGTGCTCGGTGCGATCGGGCCGAGGAACATGGCGCTCGCAGCCGAGATCGCGGACGGATGGATGCCGGCGGCCTACATGCCTGACCGTGAGGCGGACTACGTCGCGATGCTCGACGAGGGCTTCGCGCGCCCGGGGGCGCGTCGCTCGCGGGAGGACTTCTTCCTGCCCGCCGCGGTGACGGTCGTCGTCGACGACGACCTGGATCGCGCGTCGCGATCGATTCGACAGTCGATCCTCTACCAGATCACGGTGATGGGGCACGGCGATCGGAACTTCCAGTTCGATCTCTTCGCGCGCGCGGGATTCGAGGCCGAGGCCCATACGGCGCGACGGCTCTTCGGGGAAGGGCGGGTCGACGAGGCGACCGGGGCGATCAGCCAGGAGATGGTCGACGCGATCGCGCTCGTCGGGCCCCGGGAACGGGTCCTCGAGCGCTTGCCGCGCTGGACGTCGGGCATCGCGAACTACCTGATCGTGCGCGGCGACTTCGAGGCCCTCCGCACGATCCTCGAGACGGGAGGCTTCGAGCGGCCCGGGGAGGACGGATGAGCGAAGCGAACACGCCGGCCGCCGGGGATCTGGCCGACCTGAAAGGACGGGTCGCGTTGGTGACGGGCGCCGGCCAGGTCGGTGAGGCCCTCGCGGTCTCGCTCGCGCGCCACGGCGCCGGCGCCGTGGCCGTCGTCGACCTCTCCGCGGAGCGCGCCGAGCACGTCGTCGCCGAGGTCGAGCGGTCAGGGACCCGCGGCATCGCGCTCCAGGCGGACCTGACGGATCCCGATGCGGTTGCGGAAATGGCCCGGGAAGCGATTCGCGGGTTCGGTCGGCCGCTGGACATCCTGGTCAACAATGCGGGCATGCCGCCGGGCTTCTTCTCCGATCCCGGGGGCGCGATCCGGCCCTTCGCCGAGCAGTCGCCCGACGATTGGGCGCCGCTGCTGAGGCTGAACCTGGATGCCGTCCTGTCCGTCACGCGCGCCTTCATTGGCGGGATGATCGAGCAGCGCCACGGTCGTGTGATCTCGATCGTCTCCGACTCGGCGCGTACGGGCGACCGCAACATGGCCGTCTATGCCGCGGCCAAGGGCGGCACCGCGGCGTTCATGCGATCGCTCGCGAGCGAGGTGGGTCCACACGGGGTGACGGTCAACTGCGTCTCGTTGAGCACGATCTGGCGAGCGCCCGAACCCCCGGGCGAAGACGAGCTGCGCCGGATGGCGCGGCACTATCCGCTCGGTTTCTACGGCGACGCGAGCGACGTCGCGGGCATGGTGACCTTCCTCGCGAGCGACGCGGCGCGCTGGATCACCGGGCAGGTCTACGGAGTGAACGGGGGCTATGCCTACGGACTTTGATCTCGACCTCGCCACGCCGGCCAAAGGCGGAGACGAATCGTGACGGCGTCTCGACGATCGGTAAGCGCCCCGCTCGATGGCGTGCGCGTGGTCGACGCGACGACGGCCTCGGGCGAGCTCGCCGGGCGCGTGCTCGCCGATCTCGGCGCGGAGGTCGTGAAGGTCGAGCCGCCCGGCGGCGCCGAGTCGCGGAGGCGCGGCCCCTTCGTCCGCGGTCATGAGGGGGATCGAGAGGCCTCGCTCTTCTGGGCGGCGCTGGGGCGGGGGAAGCGCAGCGTCGTGCTCGACGTCCTGACGCCGGAAGGCGCCGCAGGGCTTCGTCCGCTCCTGGCCGAGGCGGACGTGTTCCTCGAGTCGTTTCCGCCCGGTCGGTTGGCGGACGTGGGCCTCGACCCCGCCGCCGTCGCCTCCGAGTTTCCCTCGCTCGTCCACGCCTCGATCACCCCGTTCGGGCAGACGGGACCGCTGGCCGACGCGCCGGCCAGCGATCTCACGATCGAGGCGGCGAGTGGTCTGCTCGGCTTGCAGGGGCCGGGAGACCGTCCCCCGGTTCCGATCGGCTATCCGCAGGCGAGCTTCCACGCCTCGGCGCAGGCCGCGGCCGACGTCTGCTGCGCTCTCTACGAACGGCGTCGAAGCGGGCGCGGTCAACACCTCGACGTGTCGGCGCAGGCCGCGATGCTGTGGACGACGCTGAACGCCAATGGCTACCCGCTCTACGCGGGGGAGGACCCGCCCGGGACCGGGGAGGCGCGCACGCTCGAACGGCCCGAGATCCTGCCCGGCGTCAAGCTGCCGCTTCGCCTGCCTTGCGCGGATGGTCACATGCTGATGTCGCTCCCGGTGCCCGTGATCGGCGAACGCACGCTGCACGTCGTGCTTCGGGAGGCGGAGGCGCACGGCCGGCTGCCGAGCGATCTCGCCGGTCGCGACTGGTCGGCGTTCATCGGCGACTATGTCGGCGGGCGCCTCGACGCTGGACTGCTCCAGCGGGGACTCGACGCCGCGGTCGACTATCTGGCGACCCGGACGAAGCGCGAAGTGCAGGCACTCGCCGTCGCCGAGCGCATCCTGCTCGCGCCCGTCTTCGAGCTCGCCGATCTGGTCGACGATCCCCAGCTCACGGCCCGTGCCTACTGGAAGGAGGTCGGGGGACATCGCCACCCCGGGCCCTTCGCGCGCCTCTCGCGGACCCCGATCCGTGTCTCGCCGGCGGCGCCTCGGCTCGGCGCGGACGACGGGGCGCCGCCTTCGTGGCGTTCGGCACCCCGCTTCTCGAGGAATCGCGACCGCTCGGATCGGGCGGACGACGCGGGGATCTTCGCAGGGCTCAAGGTCGCCGACTTCTCGTGGGCGGCGACGGGGCCGCTGATGGCCAAGGCGCTCGGGGATCACGGCGCGACCGTCGTGCGCGTCGAATCCGCGAGCAAGCTCGATACCGCCCGTTCCGCGCCGCCGTTCCACGAAGGCGAGCGGCACATCGATCGCGCCTTCATGTTCGCGAACTACAACACCTCGAAGCTTGGTCTGACCCTGGATCTCACGACCGACCGGGGCGCCGAGGTGGCCCGGCAGCTCGTCGACTGGGCCGACGTGTACATCGAGAGCTTCACGCCGGGGACCGTCGACCGCTTCGGTCTCGACTGGGAGAGCGTCTCCGCGTCCCGGTCGGACCTGGTGATGGTTTCGACGTCGATGCGCGGCCAGACCGGTCCGGAGCGACGTTATGCGGGTTTCGGATCGCAGGGCGCCGCGTTGACCGGGTTCGAGAGCCTGACCGGCTGGGCCGACCGGGAGCCGTCCCAGGTCTACGGCGCCTACTCCGACTTCATCGCCACGCGCTACGGGCTCGCGACGCTCGCGTCCGCGCTGATGTGTCGGGACGAGACGGGGGAGGGGCAGTGGATCGACCTCGCGCAGGCCGAGGCGGCGATCCACTTCCTCGAGCCGTTGATGCTCGATCTGACCGTGAATGGTTGCAGGGCCGAGCGGGACGGCGCCGGCGCGTTCCATGCCTGCCCCAACGTCGTCGTTCCGTGCGCGGGGGTCGAACGGTATGTCGCGCTCTCGGTGGAGACGAGCGAGCAGTGGCATGCGCTGCTTGGGATCGCCCCCCTCGACGCGTTCGCGGGGGCGAAGTACGACGCGCTCGACGGCCGTCGGGCGGACCGCGCCGCGATCGAGGCCGCGCTCGCGAAATGGTCGTCGGGCTTCGAGCCTTTCGAGCTCGCCGAGCGCTTGCGTCGCGGCGGCGTGCCGGCGCACGCCGTGCTCCGCCCGCTCGACCTGCTCGACGATCCGCAGATCGCGCACCGGGGCCATTTCGTGTCGGTCGAGCACGCTGTCATGGGTCGCGTGCGTCAGGACGGACCGGCGACGCGCTACTCGCGAACTTCGCCGCGGCTGCGCCGCGCCGCGCCGGCGCTGGGCGAGCACACCGAGGCGGTCCTGCGTGACCTGCTCGGGCTGAGCGAAGACGAGATCGCGGACCTGGCGATCGCGGGGGCGCTCTCGTGAGCGCGGGGCGCGTGATCGGGCTCGGGAATCGGAGGAGAAGACCATGAGCGAACACGACCTCGGCGATCGCATCGCGGGGATCCGAGCGGCCTCGCAGCATGTGCCGCCCGCGGAGACCCTCCCGAGAGAGCGACTGGCGTCGGAGCCGCGCTGCCTGACGCAGGTCGCCGCGTGGCACGACGAGGCAGACGTCGTGGTCGTCGGATACGGCGGTGCCGGCGTGTGCGCGGCGCTCGAAGCGGCGCGCGCGGGGGCAGACGTGCTCGCGCTCGAGCGGGCCGGCGGGGGAGGGGGGACGACCGCGATGTCGACGGCTCACGTCTACATGGGCGGAGGGACGCGCGTGCAGAAAGCGGTCGGCCTCGAGGACTCGACGGAGGACATGTTCCGCTTCCTGATGGCCTCCGCGGATCAGCCGGACGAGGAGCGGGTGCGACTCTTCTGCGACGAGAGCGTCGACCACTTCGACTGGCTCGTCGCGCAGGGCGTGCCCTTCAAGGACTCGATCTGGCCCGAGCGGACGCCCGAGCAGCCGAACGACGACTGCCTCCTCTGGTCGGGCAACGAGAAAGCCTGGCCCTTCCGCGACCTCGCGCGCCCCGCGGCACGGGGGCACAAGGTCCAGAACCAGGCGGAGGGCGGCCCCGTTCTCTTCCGGATCCTGTCGGAGCGGGCGCAGGAGGCGGGCGTCCGGCTGCAGGTCGACACCCGCGTCCTCAACCTGGTCCTGCGGCCGGAGGACGGGCGGGTCGCCGGCGTCGTGGTTCTCCAGGACGGTGAGGAGCGCGCCATTCGTGCGCGTCGCGGCGTGATCCTCTGTGCGGGGGGCTTCGCGATGAATCGCGAGATGCTGCAGAATCATCTCCCGATTGCCACGACCGAGAACGTCGCGATGATCGGGAACCCGTACGACGACGGCGCGGGGATCCGGATGGGGCTCTCCGCGAGAGGCACGGCGATCCACATGGATTCGTATTTCCTCTCCGTTCTCTGGTATCCGCCGGCCAGTCTGACCAAGGGGATCCTGGTGAACGGCCAGGGACAGCGCTTCGTGAACGAGGACTCGTACCACGGGCGATGCGGCGAGTACGCCAAGCGCCAGCAGCGCGCCTATCTGATCGCGGACGAGAGCATCTTCGGCTATCCGGAGAGCGGTCTCGAGCTGATCGCCACGGAGGGGTCGATCGGCGATCTCGAGCGCGCCCTCGAGATCCCGGACGGAATGCTCCAGAGCACCGTCGCGGTCTACAACGCGAACGCGGCGCGCGGGGAGGACCCCGTCTTCCACAAGCATCCGGATTGGCTGAAGCCCCTCGACACGCCGCCCTTCGCCGCGATCGAGTGCAGCTTCGGGATCGCGCCCTACGTGTCCTTCACGCTCGGCGGCCTCAAGACCCGTCCGACGGGGGAGGTGCTCACGGAGGACGGACAGGACGTGCCCGGACTCTATGCGGCCGGGCGCACCGCCTGCGGCATCCCCCGTTCCTCGTGGGGCTACTGCAGCGGAACGTCCGTCGCGGATGCGACGTTCTTCGGGCGGATCGCGGGCCGGACGGCCGCGGGACACGCGCCCTGGACGTGAGTGTTCGCTCGGGTGAGCGCTGATCAGGCGTGGAGCTCGCCCGATTCGAAGCGCGCGCGCAGGACGTGCTTGAGGAGCTTCCCCGTCGCCGTTCGCGGAAGGGGCTCGGGCGTGAGCAGGCAGTGCCTGGGCACCTTGTAGTGCGCGAGACTCGTCCGGCACCAGTCGGTCAGGGCCTCGGGCGTGACGTCACTCGCCGGACCGACCGTGACGACGGCGCATACGGCGTCGCCGGTCTGCGCGTCGTCGACGGCGAAGACGGCGGCCTCCAGCACGTCCTCGTGCGCTTCCAGCGCGGCCTCGACCTCGGTCGGTGAGACGTTCTCCGCGCTGACGAGGATCATGTCGCGCGCGCGCGAATCGATGTAGAGCAGGCCGTCCTCGAGGCGCGCGACGTCGCCCATGGCCAGCCATCCGCCCTCCTTGAGCGCGCCGGCCGTGGCCTCCGGGTCGTTCCAGTAGCCCAGCATCAGGTAGGGGCTGCGGACGTGGACCTCGCCGTGCTCGCCTTCGGGCACGGGTTTCCCGTCGGGATCGCGGAGCTCGAGCTGTGTCGTGACCGTCACGCGGCCCGTCGAGGTCGGGTGCGCCTGGAATTCCGGGCCGCCGATGCTCGCGATGACCGCGCCGCCCTCGGTGCTCGTGTAGCCCATGCCCATCGTGCCGTTCGCGGAAGGGAACGACCGACGGAGACCGTCCTGTACGGCGGGGCTGACCGGTGCGCCGCCGACCCCGACGTAGCGGATCGAGGACGTGTCGTAGCGACCGACGGCGTCGCAGGCGGCGAGTCGGGGCCCCGCGCTCCCCAACGCGAGCCAGGTGGTCGCCCGTTCGCGTTCGATCGTCGCGAGGACGCGCTCCGGATCGAAGCGCCCGGGCAGCAGGACGAAGGCCGTGCCGTTCAGGATCGCCAGAAGGACGACGCCGTTCAGCATCGAGGTATGGAAGAGGGGCGAAGTGACCAGCACGACGTCGTCGCCGGCCGGGAGCTCGTCGCCCGCGAGGGGCACGTCGGCGCCCATCCCGACCCGCGCCATCTGCGGCGCGAAGGCGGAGAGCTGGGCGAAGCCGACGAGTGCCCGATGGGGGACCGTGACCGCCTTCGGACGCCCGGTCGTGCCGCTCGTGAAGAAGAGGACGGCCGGGTCGTCTTCCGCGATCTCCGGGTAGTCGGGCTTCTCGCCCGCGTGGGCCTCGGCGCAGCGCGCGACTTCGTCGAGATCGAAGGTCGGGACGCCGAGGCCGCTCGCCGCGACCCGCTCGAGGCGGGGCCCGTCCGCCAGGACGAGCACGGGCTCGACGAGCTGCGTCGCGTGCGCGAACTCGTCCGGCGTCCACCAGCCGTTGAACGCGGCGGGAATGGCGCCGATGCTCACGAGGGCCCAGTAGCAGACCACCCACTCCCAACGGTTGGCGGCGAAGATCGCGACCCGGTCACCGGGACGGATGGCGTGTTCGCGCTGGAACACGGTGGCCATCGCGTCGACCTGCGTCAGGTGGTCCGCGAAGCTCAGGCGGACGTCTCCGTCGACGACGTAGGGTCGATCGCCGAATCGCGCCGACCCTTCGAGCAGCTCGCGGAGGGAACGGGCGCGATGGCGGAAGACGGGCATCCGATGTCCGCGCACGTCTTCTTCGACGACCTCGAAGAGCGCGCCCTCCGCGGTCAGCTTTTCGCGCAGCTGCGCCATGATCGTTGCGACGTCCATGAGCCTCTTCTCCAGGTTGGCGTCCGATGGTCACAAATTCCGGTAGCGCCGGAAAGTGGACACTCGGAGACGAGACGGCCGCCCTTTCGAAGGGTGAATCGCCCGAAGTGAGGGGTGCTTCACAGTGGGCTCATCGACGCTGCGGTTTCCTGTTCTCCATTGGACGAGCCTCGATCGGATGGACGACGTGCGTGACTTCGATCGGCCGCACCCAAGGGAGACAGACGATGGAGAAGATCCTCGGATTCGGACGAGATCGGTTCATGAACGAACGAAGGACGCGTCGGGGGGGCGTTCTGAAGGCCTTCACCGCGATCGCCCTCTTGTGCTCGGTGTTTCCGCTCGCAGGCTGGGATACCGCGAAGGACCGATTCGAGTCCCCGAAGACGTGCGATAGCCCGCGTCCGCTCCCGCTCATGGGAGAGGTCTCGTGGGAGCTCCTGAGCGATGCACGGACGGTCTGGGAGCCCGGTGATTCGGTTCGCTTCGAAGACGGATGGGGTACGCAGATCCGGGACGGCGTCCCGATTCGCGAGTTTGCCGTCGATCGGCTGTCGAGCGAAGGGGAGGGGTTTCGTCTTCTGGACGCGACGATCGGCGACCTGAGCGCGATGGTCAAGGCAGAGCCTCTCCACTGCAATTTCGAGACGCAGGGGTTCTCTTGTCACGTCGGGAACTACTACTGCGCCTGCTACTACGGCGACCCGGACGGCGAAGGGGCCGGGTGTCACTGTGCGCACGACGGATCGAGCGACGACGACTAGGTCCGGCTGAACGCGCGCCATCCGGAGCCGCTCGGCGAGCATCGGCGACAGGCGGCCCGGACGCGACGTCAACCCCGTCAGCTTCATGGCTGGCGGGGTCGTCTCGTTCGAGGAGGAGACGGGCGGATCCGGGTTGGCATTCCGGGGCGCCCCGCGCGATCGTCCGCGGGCACGCAACGAACCCGTCGGCCCCTTCCGACCGCTCACCTCGAAGGAAACGATCTTGCCGTCTTCGCGCGACTACCTCGCTCTACAGCCGGGCTCCGGCGAGCCGGGGAAGAGCTGGCGCCTTCCCCTGGCGCCCCGCTATACGGGCGGGCGTGGTTCGCTCTTCGGCGGCGTGGGGCTGGCCGCCGGGATCGACGCGATGGCGCGGGCGACGGACAAGCCCGTGATCTGGGCGACCGGTCACTATCTCTCGCTGACCCAGACCGGAGAGGTGATCGACCTCGACGTGCAGCTCCCCGCCGTCGGTCGATCCGTGACCCAGGGGCGGGTCGTCGGTCACGTCGGTGAGCGGGAGGTCATCACGGTGATCGGTGCGCTCGGCGCGAAGCCGCAGCATCCGGTGGGCGGAACCTGGGTCGATCATCCGAGAGACGTGCCGCCGCCGGAAGCCTGCGATCTCCTCGAGCGCCCGGAAGACGAAGGCGACTCCCTCGGTCGATACACCGAGATCCGGCTGGCGCGGGGGATGTTCGGCTTCTCGGGGAAGGGCATTCCGAACTCGGAGAGCGGCCGCTCGTTGCTCTGGGTCCGGATGAAAGACATCGATCAGGACGCGGGGGCCCTCGCGGTGATCGCCGACTACGGACCCTCGGTGCTCGGCAACGCCCTGGGGCGGACCATGCACTGCACGAGCCTCGACAACACGATCCGGTACGGCACGCTCGTCGACACGGATTGGGTGCTCTGCGACAACCGGATGGAATACGTGGGGGACGGCTTCGGGTACACGACGATCCACCTGTGGAGCCAGGATCGGACCCTGCTCGCGACCGCGAGCCAGTCGATGGTCGTCCGGATCCCCGAGGATTAGACGCTCGGGCTCTGGTTCCGGCGGTGCTCAGGTCCTGGCGTTCGCGCCGACGGCCTCGTCGAAGACGACTCGCGCGAGCCGGTAGAGCCTCCTCTCCTCGAAATGCCGGCCGACGAGCATCGCGCCGACGGGCAGGCCGGAAGACGTTCCGCAAGGAACCGAGATGGCCGGGTGGCCGGTGACGTCGAACTGTCCGGTGTTCTGCATCCCGTGCCCGATCGCGTCGATCGACTCGAGGACCGAGGCCCCTTCATCACAGAGAGGGGGCGCCACCATGGTCGTCGTCGGCATGAGCAGGGCGTCGTAGCGGGAGAGGACCTCGTCGTAGGTCGCGCGCGCGAACGCTCGCTGCCGCTTGGCCCTGGCGTAGATCGTTGCGGCTCTTCCGCTGCGTTCGATCTCGGCGAAGGCAAGCCACAGGGCCTTCACGTTGGGCGCGAGCTCGCCGCTTCGGGCCGCCACCGAGGCGAACGCCTCGGGAAGTCCGCGGGGAACCCCGCTCAGCTCCTGGCGCGGATAGCCACCGCCGCGAATCGCCGACATTCCGCCGAGGACCAGGAACGGAGAGACCAGGGCAGCGAACGCGAGGTGGGCGGGGATCGAGACTTCCTCGACCGCCGCGCCACTCGAGCGCAGTCGTTCGGAGGCTTCGCCGAGGCGATCGGCGACATCCGGATCGCAGCCCGCGAAACCCTCCTGGACCCATCCGACACGCAGGCCCGCAACGTCTTCGTCGAGGGCTTCCGTATATCGAGCCGGCGCCACGCCCGTCTGACGCGGGTCGCTTCCGTTCGGGCCAGCGATCACCTCGAGCAGGAGCGCGTTGTCCTCGACGGTGCGCGTCATGGGCCCGACGTGATCGATGTGCGCGTCGATCGACAGGATTCCGGTGTAGGGCACGAGGCCCCAGGTCGGCTTCATGCCGACGATGCCGCAGAAGGACGAAGGAACGCGGATCGAACCGCCCTGGTCGCAGCCGAGGGCGAGATCGACTTCCCCCGCGCCGACCAGGGCGCCGCAGCCGGCGGAGGAGCCGCCGGAGGTGTGCCCGTGCCGATGGGGGTTGTGGATGCGGCCGCTGGCGCTCGTATGGCTGCCGCCGCTCGCCGAAAAGTACTCGCAGGCGGCGATCCCCTTCAGCTCCGCGCCCTCCGCCAGGACCCGGGCGACGACGGTGGCGTCCTCGTCCGGAACGAAGTCCTCGATGACCGAGGCGCCGCCCGTCATGGGCAGGCCGGCGACACAGGTGTTGTCCTTGACCGCGATCGTCTTGCCGGCGAGACGGCCCGTCGCGCGCTCGCGGATCGAGCTGACGACGGTCCACGCACCCAGCGGATTCTCTGCGGGCGAGGGCCGGCGATACGACCTGTCGACGGCGGGCGGCGCTTCGGGCTCGGGGAACGTCTCGAGCGCGGCGAACGCACCCAGAAAGCGATTCGTTGCTTCCGCGTACTGCTCGGCGTCCGAAGCGTCGATGGCCAATCCGGAATCCTCGGCCAACCGTTGGATCTGCTTCTCGTCGAGCCGAGGTGTGTCGGACATGCTTCGCCTTCGTGGATTCGTCGGGTAGGTGAGCTGCGAGCATATCGCGTCGCTCGGGCGGACGACGCGCGGGAAGCGACCGGGCTTCCGCTCGAATCCGATTCAGCCCCTCGGCCCCCAGACCCTCGTCAGCCGAGCACGCGCCGCGCGGAAAGCCAGGCCATCAGGCCGAGGAGGGCGCCGCGCCCTGAGCTCCCCATGGAAGGGACCTCGGGCATACCGAGGAAGGGCCCCGTCACCTCGTAGGTCGTCCCGGGATTCCGCTGGCTGCTGAAATAGAGCCGCGTGCCGCTCGGATCGAGGGCCGGCCCCGTGATCTCGGTGCCCGTCTGTCCCGTGACTTCGACGATCGGCACCACGCCGCCGGTCGGCGTGAGGGCGACGATCTGCAGATCGCCGGGATCCTCGGCGACGTAGACATCGCCGTTGGGACCGGCGTAGACGTTGTCGGGATTGCGGAGCTCGCGCATCGACGAGCTCGCGAGCTCGTAGACCAGGGTGATCGTGTCGTTCGGTACGTCGACCTTGTAGACGCGGTGATCGCCTTTGCTCGAGAAGTAGACCTCGCGCTCGTCGTTGATCCAGCAGCCTTCACCCCCGTCGAAGACCGTCGCGTTCGGTGCCTGGTAGCGCGTCGCGCGTGCTTCGATGGGCATGTGGGTCGCGCTGATGATCCCGCCGCCCGCCGGGTTGGGTTCGGGGACGACATGCCAGGCGAGGGGACGCGTCTGACCGGCGGCGATCGGTCCCTGACCACCGGGGTCGAGGATCTCCGCGGCTTCCATCACGCCGGTCGAGAGATCGGGATACGCCGTCGGCGTCATGCGATAGAAGAGCCCGTCGCGGCGATCCTCGGTCAGGTAGACACGCTGGCCGAGATCGTCGACCGCGACGGCCTCGTGATTGAAGGTGCCGAGGCCGGGGACGAGCGTGCCCTGCGAGCCGGGCGAATAGGGGTCGCATTCGTAGACGCGGCCGGCGTTGAATTCCTCGCACGAGAGCCAGGTGTTCCACGGCGTGGGGCCGCCCGCGCAGTTGCGCGTGGTGCCCGTGAGGATCGAGTAGGCGTCGACGATCGTGCCGTCGGCCGCGAATCGGATCGCCCCGACGCCGCCACCCGTGCCGCTGCTCTCGTCGTTCGAGACGTAGATCCAGCCGCCGTCGGGATGCGCGAAGACCGCGCCGCCATCGGGATTCGGATGCCAGACGTGCGACGTGGGGCCGACGGGGCTCCCGGTCGTGGCGACGATCCGGGAGGTGAAGCCCTCCGGGAGGGCCAGGCCGCTGCCGTCGGGGGGCTGCAGCGGTCCGAAGTCGTCCGCGCCGCCCATGGCGCGCGCGAAGCTCGGCGAGATCCAATCGCCGGCCGTCGCAAGGCCGACCGCCGCCATCGTGCGCGCGGTCTGCCCGAGCAGTCTTCGACGTGTGATCACGAGACACTCCCGGTCCGATCCCCGTCCATGATCCCACATCGGCGTGACGAGCGGGTGAACGAAGCGGGAAGAGACGATCGCCTTTCGGCCGGGGCTGGAGTGTCAGAGATGCACGGGATCGGAGGGGCCGAGCACGGGGCTTCCGCTTCCCTGCGACTCGCTGGATCGACCGCCTACGTGCGAGCGACTCCTCCCACGCCCGGACGACGAGAAAGGCCGCCCCACTGCGTGGAACGGCCTCTCTCCTGCGGACCCGATCCGTCCGTTCTTGCTCCGTGTGGGCGTCTAGCGCTGCCCCCCCTCGACCTCCGCGCCGAGGAGCACGTTGCAGCGCTCGTTCTCGTAGCCCCGAACCTCGAACCGCTCCCCGTCGGGACCGACGAGGGTCGCCTGGAGGGACCGCTCGTCGAAGGTCGCCTCGATGTCGTACACGGCCCGCGACGCGGATCCCGTGAGCTGGGCTTCGATCGCGGTCGTCTCGGACGCGCGGGCGGCTCGCGAGCGGCGCTGCGTGTGCCACTCGCCGGCACCGAAGGCCTGGGTCGCGATCGTGCCGTCGTCCCAGAGCGCCAGACAGTCGAAGCGGTAGGGACCGGGATCGAGCCAGGGCAGCTCTGGAACCTCGAAGAGGGTCCACGGCGGATCGATGCGGCCACTCGTGATGCTGACCGTCGCGGTATTCGATTCGTGGGTGCCGTCGGTCGCCCGGTACGTGAAGGTGCGCGTCGCCGCATTCAGGCCGGCCGGCACGAAGGTGAAGCTGCCGTCGGCGTTGACCGTCGCCGAGCCCTGGTTCGGGGCGACGGCCTGGAGCTTCGCGGCGAGCGGGTCGCCGTTCGGGTCCGAGTCGTTCGCCAGCAGGCCGGGCGCGGGCACGGTGATCGGACCGGGGGTCGCCGACTGGTAGTGGTCGTCGATCGCGACCGGCGCCTCCGGGTCGAACTCGAGCTCGTAGGCGCCGAGATCGCAGGCCGCGCCCTGCGGGCGGGCGATCCCGCGCTGGTCTTCGTTCGTGCAGGTCGGCGACGCGTCCTTCGCCGGGCTGCTGTGGGAGATCGGGAAGAAGTGGGTCTGCAGGAACTGCAGCGACCCGAGGAGCGGATTGGTCCCATCGGCCAGATCCGTCGGCGTGGCCGTCCATCCGCAATCCGATCGGTCGTGCACGAGGTTGAAGCCCTCGGACTGGATCGCGCCCCGACAGTCGGGGCCGGTCGGCGCCACGTTGTGCGCGAGGATGCTGTTCTCGACGTGGACCAGGTCGTCGTCGACCACGACCGAGAAGCTGTGAAGCCCGCCGCCGGAGAACCCGGCGTAGTTGCTCGCGATGGTCACGTTCCGGGCGTAGAAGCTCCCCGAGACGGAGATCGCGCCGCCCGACTGGCCGGCCTGGTTCCCCGCGAAGGTCACGTTCTCGAAGTTCCACGCGTGCTCGGGGATGTACCCCGTGTTGGACTGGAATCCGCCGCCGTTCTCTCCGGCCTGGTTTCCGAAGAACGCACTTCTTCGGAAGGTCGCGTCACCCACACCCTTCATGCCGCCACCCCGGACGCCGGCCACGTTCGACCAGAGGACCGAGTCCTCGAAGACGAGGGAGGCGTCGAAGCTCTTCGTGAAGACGCCGCCTCCGTTGCGGAACGCGTCGTTCTGGTGGATTCGGGACTCGAGCACCGTGACGCCGTGGTCGGCCGCGAGGCCGCCACCGTCGTTCGCGTCATTCCGCGTCAGCAGGATCCCGTCGAGGGTGACGTCCTCGCCGAAGGCGCGGATCCCGCCGCCGGCATACTCGTCGTCGTAGGAGAGTTCGAAGAGATCGCCTTCCATCAAGACGAAGCCGTGGCGGATCGTCATGTGCTCGAAGGCGACCGGGCCCGTGCCGGGATGGATGTCGAATACGCGATCGAGATGCTCCGCATCGACGATCGAGGAGGGGATCCCCGCTCCCTGGATCGTGAGGGAGTCCGTGATGTCGAAGTCGCCGGTGGCCCCCGCATCCTCGAACTGGCCCCCGATCCCGATCGAGTAGACCCCGGCGGGGAGCTCGACCACGTCGTGGCCGGGGTTCTGGTTCGCCTGCTGGATCGCTGCGCGCAGCGTGCACGTGCCCGACGACGTCGAGCAGATTCCGTCGGCCGGATTGAGATCGCCGCCGTCCGACGCGTCGTCTACGACGTAGACGGCCGAATAGGCTGAGGGCGCCGCCGCGAAGGCCGCCATCGCCGCGATCAGTCCCGCGCTCTTTCGTCCCCGACTTCCCCGACTTGCCTTACCGCGAGACCGCCCCTGCTGAAATGCCATGTCCTCACTCCTGCTGCGTGCCTGGCATCGCGGCGTGCGATGCGTCCATGTCGTCATTCTTGTGGACGCCACACGGCGGGACTGTCGGGGGGTTCACACAGGGCCCGATTTCAGCGAAGCGCGTCGCGTCGGGCGGGCGCGGGCGGGGTGCGTCCGACCCCGTCGTGGGGGGGGAGCGCGCGCGACTCCATCCCGGAAGCGCTCTCGGCGGTGCGATCGACCATCGGGAGCAGAAAAGAGGCGTCATGCCGCCGAGCATCCTACGCTGGGAGCGCTGCCGGGTTCGCGATTCCGACCCGGCGCGCGGGGGGCGGGATCGTGGGTTTCGAGTGGCCGGGGCCGAGCGGCTCCTCGCGGTCCTCGTGGGCGCTTCGCGGCACGCGTCGAGGGTTGGCCGGTGGGGGAGCGAGCGTCAAGTTCTCGCGGTGACGGGGGTCACCAGCGAACACGCGGGCCTGGCCGATAGACCACGCAGCCGACGCATCCGAATGGATGAATCGAACGGGGAGAGAGAGTCCATGTCTCATCGATGGCCGAAGGATGGCGCCTGGCCGGCGTTGCTCGCGCTTCTGGTCGCGTGTTGTCTGCCTGCCGCAGCTCTTGCGCAGGGGACCTATCCGCCGCCGGAACTCCTCGCGGAGGGGACGACCGTGCCGGGCGGCGCGCCTTATGACCTGACGCCCTACGAAGCGGACATGGTGCTCGCCTTCGACGACAACGGTGTCCAGCGCCCCGAGTGGCCCCGGCCTCCGGTCTATGACGACACCCCCTGCGTGGTCGCGGCGGGGAGTTCGTCTTCGCTGAACTCATGCCTGGACCGCCCCGGCGAGCACATCATCGTTCCGGCGGGCAACTACTCGGGCCCGTTCACGTTCGACCGGTCCGATCAGTGGATCGAGATGGCCGACGGAACCGTCCTGACCGGCGGCGTCACCATGGGCGGTGGGGCCGAGCGCATGAAGGTCACGGGCGGAAACATCGTTCGAGGGCGAGTTCAGAACGCAGGCGTCAACGACCTGCTCATCGACAACGTCAACATGATCCTGATCGATCGCGGGACGCCCAACCGGAACAGCTTCCTGACCTGCGTCACCGGCTTCAACTGTGCACGCATGGCGATCGTGAACTCGACCTGTCATGCGACGACGGCCTGTGGTCTCACCAACCATGCGCCGAGAGGGGGGACGTCGTCGCTCATCGTCGCGAACTTCGACGCCTGGTCCGAGTTCGTCAACGGGACGGGCAATGACGAGTACGTCTGGCGGATGCAGAACACGGACCGTGTGATGATCGTCGACAGTCACTTCAGGGTCTACCCGACCGGCAAGCCCCCACAGCGATACCACTACGGCTCGACGGCCACGCTCCTCGTGAACAACGTCTTCGAGGGGAGCGGGCAGGGCTTCACCAATTTCTGGATCGATACGACGGCGGGTCTGGACGAGCAGGACGACATCGACAACATGTTCATCCTTCGGAACGACTTCTATCAGCATGGGTCGCGGAAGATCGCGGACATCAACATCGACGACTCCGTCGCGGGGAACGGCATCGACGTCGTGCTCGTCCACCTCGAAGGAAACGTCAGCCATCACGCCAGCACGGCCAGCTTCGTGATCGGGGGAAACTGGAACGGCGGCGGGCAGAACTGCGGCGGCCGGAACCCGTGCCTCCGCAACATCAACAACCGGGGCGTGGTCGTCCCGGGTCTGTCGCTGATCCCGTTCACCGGCGGAGCCAGCCATACCCTGCCTCAGTAGGGGGCGTGGTGCGTGTGTAAGGAGGGCCAGCTCAGATCTGGCCGCACTCTCCATCTACGACGAGTACGAAGAGCCCTGTCCGGCGAGCGCCTGGCGGGGCTCTTCTGCGTCAGGCGACCCGCGCCTGGCACGGCTCTGCTGCGTCAGGCGACCCGATAGTCGTCGACCTGGATCTCCGCTCCGTAGTCGGCGAAATCGCCCGCCGAGCGCTGGTCCCGGAAATGCGCCCAGGACACGGGTCGGAAGCGCGGACGCTCGCTCGAGTGGTCCGCCAGGATCGGCTCGCAGACGGTGTCGTACCGGGGGTTGTAGAAGAAGGGCGAGCTGAACCGCTCCTGGTCGCGCCGGGCGAGGACGCGGTGGACCGGCGATCGGTAGCGGTCGTTGCTCCAGACCCGAAGCATGTCGCCGAGGTTCACGGTCAACGCTCCGGGGACGGGTTCCACGAGCTCGAAGCGATTCCCGATCTCGACCTGGAGGCTCGCGACGTGGTCCTGGAACAGGATCGTGAGCGCGCCGGCGTCGCTGTGGGGGTGGACGCCGAGGTGGCCCGAGTCGGGAAGCGGCGGGGCGTCCGGCGAGGCCGGCGCGGCGCAGACCGGGTAGCGGTTCAGGCGGACGAAGCTCGAGTCGCCATCGAAGTAGGCCGCGAGCCGATCCGGCGCGAAGCCGAGGCTCACCGAGAGCGCGCGGAGGAGATGTCGGCCGAGCTGGAGAGCGGCCGCATGATGGGCGACGAGGGCGTCCCGGATCGCGGGCTCGCCGGGCGGCCAGCGATTCGTGCCATCGCTGTGGACGGGCGTCGCTCGATCCGGATCGGGCTCGGCGCCGTAGTCGAAGACTTCCTTCCAGTCGGGCCGATTCTTGGTCAGCTCTTCGTCGTAGTAGCCCCAGGCGTTGTCTCGGGAGCGGCGGATGCTGCGCTTCACCGGCTCCGGAAGCGCGAAAAGGGCGTGCATCGCGGCCTCGAAGCGCGCCAGGTCCGCCTCGCTCCGGTCGTGGCCGACGATGTGGAACATGCCGAGGGAACGACTGGGCGCCTCGACGTCTCGAGCGACGCGGTCGAGCGCACGCTCGTCACCCGACGTCAATCCGGTGATGTCGACGGTCTCAGGAGGCATTCGCGGCAGGTTAGCGTGGCGGTGTGACGCTGCCGAGAGACCGTTCCACCGCCCTTGCTTCCGGGACGCCGTCTGACACATCATGGAGTCGTTGGGGAGGAGGTGTTCGCGTGACGATCCAGTACCCCGCTCAGCTCGACGAGGACTTCGACTACTTCGAGGCGGATCGGCCCGATCTCGTCGACCAGCTGAGGCGCCACCGCGAGACGCGACCCGCGGCCTGGGTGAAGGCCTGGGGGCAGCCGGCGCTGATGTTCACCAGCTACGAGCTGGTGGACGCGGCCTTCCGGGACGAAGAGACATTTCCCTCGGCTGCCTTCTACGGCACGACCGTGACCGACGTTCTGGGCCGCAACATCCAGTGCATGGAAGGCACCGAGCACCGCCGCAACCGCGCCCTGGTCTCTCCCTACTTCCGCGCGAAGAACGTCGCCGAAGTGGTACCGCCCCTGCTCGAGCCGGTCGCCCACGAACTCATCGATCGCTTCGAGGCCGCCGGCAAGACCGATCTGGTCGCTTCCTTCACGAAGGTCTATCCGATCAAGATCATCCTCCGTCTCCTCGGTCTGCCCCTCGAGTCCGAGGACGACGTCGCGCGCTGGGCCATGGGGATGATGGACATCCAGCACAATTTCGAGCTGGCCGTCCAGTGCTCGATGGACTTCCGTGCCTTCGTGACGCCCGTCCTCGAGCGACGTCGGGTCGCGCCCGGAGAGGATCTGCTCTCCCAGCTCGCGAGCGTGGAGATCGAGGGCGAACGGCTCTCGAACGACGAGATCATGAACTTCCTGCTCCTGCTCTTTCCGGCCGGGGCGGATACGACGTTCCTCGGTCTGGGAACGACGCTCTTCGCCTTGCTGACCCACCCGGAACAGCTGGAGTACGTCCGCTCCGTCCTGAACGAGGAGTGCCGCTGGGCCGCGGAGGAGGCGATCCGGTGGGTGCCGCCGGTCTCGTTGCAGCCGCGGAGGAACGCGAAGGACGTGGTCTGGCGCGACATCCCGATTCCGGCCGGCGCGAACCTGATCTTCGCCACCCTAGCGGGCAACCGCGATCCGGCCGCGTACGAAGACCCGGACCGATTCGACGTCCGCCGCCGGCCGAAGGCGACGCTCACGTTCGGGCGCGGACCCCATTTCTGTCTGGGTGCCCACCTTGCCCGCGCCGAGATGGAGGTCGCGGTTCGCGTCCTGCTCGAGCGCCTGCCGCGCCTTCGTCTGGTCGAGGGGAGTGAGGCTCGGATCACGTCCGGGATCGTGCCGGTCTTCCGCGGGCCGAATCGGCTTCCGGTTCGATTCGACTGACGAAGGGCGAGGACTGGACTCTCGGCGGACTCGCGTCTGGCGAATCCGGCTTCGCCGCGCGGGTCGGACGCCATTCGCTCATTCTCTCGGATGGGCTCCGCGATACCCTTGCGCGCGTGAAGACACGAGACTCCGTTCGCGCCGAGATCGAGATCGATGCGCCGATCGAATCCGTCTGGCAAGTGCTAGGCGACCTCGACCGCTACTGCGACTGGAACCCGTTCACGCCGAGGGCCGACTCGGGCCTCTCGATCGGCGATCCGATCTGGTTCCGCGTCCGGCTCTTCGGCGACTGGACGATTCCGTGGCGGGAGCGCGTGACGCGCAACGCGCCCCACACCCTGGGCTGGGAGCTGGTCCTCGGCCACCGGCGCCTGCTTCATGCCGAGCGCGTCCAGGTCCTGACCGAGGTCGACCCGCACCGGACCCACTACATGACCGAGGACCGCTTCAGCGGATGGCTCGCCGGACTCGTCCTCGTTCTCTTCGGGGGCTCGATGGGCAAGGGGTTCGCGGATTGCGCTCACGGCCTGAAGAAGGCCTCGGAGAATCGTCGATGACGACCGCCAATGGCGCTCCGGGCACGCTCCGCGTCCTGCTGACCGGAGGGGCCGGCTTCCTCGGCCGCGCGATCCTGCGCGAGTTCTCGAAGCTGCCGGACGTCGAGGTTCGCGTGCTCGATCGAGCCCCCCTCGACCCCGAGCGCTTCCCGGACGTCGAGTTCCGGGTGGGGGACATCGTCGACTACGAGACCGTGGTCGACGCCTGCCGCGACGTCGACGTCGTGCTGCACGCCGCCTCGCAGGTCGATTGGGGACACACCACGCGGGAAGCCCTCGAAGCCGTGAACGTGGGCGGGACGCGAACGGTGATCGGGGCCTGCCGCGAGGCGGGCGTGGCGGGGCTCGTCTACACGAGCTCGATGGACGTGGTCTGCGGGACCGAGCCGCTCTCCGGTGTCGACGAACGGCACCCGTACCCCGCGCGGTTCACGAACGAGTATTCGCGGACGAAGGCGGTCGCGGAGCAAGAGGTGCTCGCGGCCGACGACGCGACGCTCCGGACGTGTGCGCTTAGGCCGTGCGGTCTCTTCGGCGAAGGCGACCCCTATCACGTGGCGAACGTGCTGGACGTGCTCGAGAAGGACGGCCTGCCGTTCCGGATCGGCGACGGAACGGCTCGCTTTCAGCACGTCTACGTCGGCAACGTGGCGCATGCGCACGTGCTCGCCGCTCGCGCGCTCCTCGCCCCCGAGAGCCCGCTCCGCGGCGAGGCGTATTTCCTGACCGACGACTGCGAAGCGATCAACTTCCTCGACTTCATGGAGCCGATCGTCGAGGCGCTCGGACATCGGCTTCCGCCGAAGTCCAGGCGGATGCCGTATTCGATTCTCTTCGGGGTCGGGGCGCTGATGGAGGCGGCGGCATGGGTCGTTCGCGGCCTCTCGAGATTGGCGCCGGAAGGATCCCGTGTCCGGGAGAAGGTCGCCTTCGCACCGGTGCTCACCCGGTCGAGCGTCCGGTTCCTCTGCCACGACCACGTCTTCGACGGAAGCAAGGCCCGGCGCGATCTCGACTACAAGCCGATCTATGGCGAGGCCGAGGCGCTCGAGCGGACGATCGCCTGGTTCCGCGACGAGAGGTGAGGGCGGGTCCTCGAAGGCGGCGTGATCGATTCGGGCGCTAGGCCTGGCCGCGAAGCGCCCGGCGTGCCTCGAAGCGGAACGTATAGCCGCCCGTGAAGCGCGCGATTCCCAACTCGGGCGGCTCCGGGGCGGGCTCGGCCTTCGTGTCGATCGTGATCTCCCAGGCGAGCTTGGCATCACCGGGCGAAGCCGCGCGGACCCGGGCACGACGGTTGACGTGCTGGACCATCGCTTCGATCCCCGGATGGGGCTCCGGGCCGAGCTGACGGAACCAGCTCAGCTCGGTCTCCTCCTGAAGCGCGGGGCAGTCGCGGATTTCGAGGCGGATCGTGTTCGCATCCGCCAGCTCGACCCGCGCATCGACGTAGCTGCGCGGCTGGAAGTGCGGGTGGAGCTGCAGGACCTTCGCGATCGTCTCGAGGTCGTCGCCTTCGAGCCCGAGGCCCGCGTAGTTCTGGAGGCGCTCCACCGCCGTCTCGGCGTGTCCCACCCACATCCGGTCGCCCATCTGGATCCCCTTCTCCTCGCCGAGCGCCTGGCCGTTGCAGAGGATGAACGACTGCATGAGCAGCAGCGTCTGCACGCAGAACTCCTGACTGATCCCGACGAGGGCGCGGTGGGAGAAGTCCTGGAGCTGGGCGTGCGGGTCGAAGGCATGGGTGTAGTCGGTCCATCCGCCGGGCTCCGCGTCCCCGTCCGGAAGAACGAGGTCGATCGTGGCGAGCTTGCGGTCGGCCATCACCTCGAGGTTCGGGTGATGCGTGAAGGGCTGGCTCTCTTCCGAGAGGTAGACGGCCCAGCGGCAGTGGGGATAGCGCCCGGCGCCGTTCCCGACGACGCCGAGCACGTCGTCGTCGATTCGCGGCGGGCGGTGGATCGGACGCATGACCATGCGCGGGTTCGTCGCGGCGGCGGTGGCGTCGAAGGTGGGGTCCTCGATGTCGTGGCACATGAGCTTCACGGTCTTCTGGTTGCCGGTCTTCTCGATGTCGAGAAGGGCCCCGCAATGACAGAGCCAGAACTCGCCGTACTCGGGCGAGTCGAGGCGGAACTGGAAGTCCATGAACTGCTGGGGTGATCCGACCTCGAGCTGCAATCCCTTGAAGACCGTCTCGACGGTGTCGCCCTCGAAGCCGAGAAAGCGTTGCATGCGCTTGGAGTAGATCGGGCTCGCACCCATCCACTCCTCGATCCCCGATCGTACGAAGCCATCGGTCCCTTGCTCCATCCCGACGAGGGGCTGGCCGCAGCGATCGAGCAGATGACCGATCAGCAGGTACTCGTAGCCGAGCTTGACGAGCGCCGAACGCGAGAAGTCGGCGAGGGTGAGGTCGGGGTCGAAGGGACCCGAGTAGTCGTCGCGAAGGGGCATGGCCGTCTCTCCAACGAGAGACCAGCGTGCTGGCCTCCTGCGGCTCGTCTTCGGTTACGATGATCGCCGGTAGGCGGCGCTTCATCCAGCCCCTGGCGCGCTCCAAGCGGAGTAGAGCAGGGTGCCGCAGAGATCTTCCGGGTCGCCCAGGACCCTGGCCAGGGTCTCGAGAATCGAGTGGGCGGGCATGTCCCCGCCAAGCGGGTTCTGCAGGAACGAACGGAGTCGAAGGATGGGCGATCGAGCTGGCGAATTCATGCGGACGGGGACGGGTGGTCGGCGCTCTCCGGGGGCCTCGGGCCAGAAGGGATCGGGTGGGATCCGCGGGACGATCGCGGCCTGCGTGCTCCTCTTTGCAGGGATCGCCGGCGCGGCGCAGGAGCGGCCGAACGTCGTGATCGTCATCATGGACGACGTCGGCTTCGCGGATCTCGGCGCCTACGGCTCCGAGATCGAGACGCCGACCATCGATCGGCTGGCGGAGAACGGCCTGCGCTACACGCACTTCACCGTGACGGGGGTCTGTTCACCGAGCCGGGCCGCGCTCCTGACCGGGCTGAATCATCACTCCGCCGGCGTCGGTCACGCCTCGGACATCCCTCGCGAGTTCCGCGGCTATCGCGGCGAGATCCACGAGGACATCACGACCCTGCCGGAAATCCTTCGCGCCGAGGGCTATGCGACGCTCATGGTCGGCAAGTGGCACCTCGTGAACGGGGTCCACCGAACGGCGGCGGGGCCCTACGACGAGTGGCCGACCGGACGCGGATTCGACCACTTCTACGGATTCCTCGCCTCCCACGCGAGCCAGTGGGGCCCCCACGATCTCTGGGAGGGGACCACGGCCGTCGAGGCCCCGGCGGACGGCAGCTACTACTTCCCCGACGCGATGACCGACCGCGCGCTCGAGATGCTCGAGGCGCAGCGGCAGGACGATCCGGACCGTCCCTTCTTCCTCTACTACTCGACGCCAGCGGCCCACGCGCCCCACCACACGAAGCCCGAGGACCGCGCGAAGTACGCCGGGCGCTTCGATCGAGGATACGACGTGTCGCGCGCGGAGCGCCTGGCGCGGCAGAAGGGGATGGGGCTCGTTCCCGAGGACGCGCCGCTCGCTCCCTACTACCCCGGCGTCGTTCCCTTCGACGAGCTCTCCGACGAGGAGCGACGCGTGTCGACACGCCTCCAGGAGAACCACGCCGCGTACCTCGACAACATGGATCAGAACCTGGGGCGGGTGATCAGCTGGCTCTCCCAGCACGGCGAGCTCGAGAACACGATCCTGCTCGTGATGTCCGACAACGGCGGGAGTCGAGAAGCCTTTGCCAACGGCACGACGAACCAGGGGCGCTTCTTCAGTCAGTTCGGGGAGACCCACGAGCAGCGCATGCGCGAGCTGCCGCTCATCGGGGGACCCGACTCCTATCCGAACTATCCCCTGGGCTGGATGCAGGCGAGCAATACCCCCTTCAAGCTGAGCAAGGCGAGCGTGCACGGGGGCGGCGTCCGCTCCCCGCTCGTCGTGCACTGGCCCGGAGGAGGGATCGAGGCCGGCGGCCTACGCAAGCAGATGCACCACGTGAATGACGTCGCCCCGACGGTCCTCGAGCTGCTCGGGATCGAGCATCCCTCGTCCCGCGCCGAGAGCGAGGTCGTGCCGATGGAGGGGACGAGCTTCGCGTACTCCCTGGCCGATGCCGATGCGCCGACCCGCAAGCTCGAGCAGTACTACGAGATGGAGGGGAATCGGGCGATCTACGCGCGGGGCTGGAAGCTGGTCTCGTGGCACCCCGACGGCGAGTCCTACGAGGACTATCCGTGGGAGCTCTACCATCTCGACGAAGACCCGACCGAGTCGAAGGATCTGGCCGAGATCCATCCGGAGAAGGTCGTCGAGCTCTCGCAGGCCTTCGATGCGGCGGCGGCGCGCTACGACGTCCTGCCGATCGACGATCGGTGGTTCAACGACCGGGCCGGATTCACGAGCCCCGAGCCCGAGACATTCAGCCTGCAAGACGGGGCGGGGCCCCTGAATACCCTCGCCGAGGCGCCTCGCATGGCGATGCGTTCGTGGACGATCACCGCGCGGCTCTCGCGGGCGCAGGGCGACCAGGGCGTGCTCGTCGCCATGGGCGACATCTACTCCGGCTACTCGCTGTACCTCCAGGGCGATCGCGCGCATTTCGCGGTCAACCTCTTCGGGGACCTGACGGTCCTCCGTTCGAGCGCACCCCTGCCGGAGGGCGCGACCGAGATCGAGGTGGAGTTCCAGCACGACGGGACGTTCGAGGCGATCCTCCGCGGCGGGCTCTGGAGCCGGTATCGGTTCCTGGGCGGAGACGTCTCTCTGAAGGTCGATGGCATCGAAGTGGCCGAAGCGCGTCTGCCCTACGGGCCGCCCGTGCTGATCTGGGAGGGCCTCGACGTGGGGCTCGATCGGGGCTCGCCGGTGACGCGCGCGTACACGGCGCCTTTCGACTTCACGGGTGAGCTGGCGGAGGTTGCGTTCGATCTGCGTTGAGGTCGGATCGTCCGCGGATCCGTTGGCGCGCGCTGCTAGCCTCGGCCACCGATTCGCGATTCCCGGAGAGGAACGGCCACGATGCTCGAGATCCACCAGTTCGGATGTCTCTCCGACAACTACGGCTTTCTCGTCCACGATCCCGACTCCGGATCGACCGCGTGCGTCGATACGCCGGAGGTCGAGCCGACGCTCGCTGCCCTCCAAGAGAAGGGCTGGTCGCTGACCCATATCTGGAACACACACTGGCATCCCGATCACACGGGCGGCAACCAGGAGCTCCAGGAGAAGACGGGCTGCGCGATTCTCGGCCCGCGGAACGAGCGGGACCGGGTTCCGGGGATCGAGACGGAGCTGGGCGAGGGCAGCACGTTCGCGTTCGGGGCGCACGAGGTCCGCGTCTTCGACGTCCCCGGTCACACGGCGGGACACATCGCCTACTGGCTGCCCGAGGATTCCGTGGCGTTCGTGGGCGACACGCTGTTCGCCCTGGGATGCGGCCGCCTCTTCGAAGGGACGGCGGAGCAGATGTGGGACTCGCTCGGAAAACTGAGGACGCTGCCCCCGGAGACCGTGGTCTACTGCGCGCACGAGTACACCCAGGCGAACGCGCGGTTCGCGCTCAGCGTGGATCCCGAGAACGCCGATCTGACCCGACGCGTCCAGGAGATCGACGCGATGCGCGCCAAGGGCCTCGCCACGGTGCCCACCACGATCGGGGTCGAGCATTCGACGAACCCGTTCCTGCGCGCCGACGACCCGGCCTTCCAGCGCGCGATCGGCATGGAAGGCGCGGATCCCGTCGCGGTCTTCGCGGAGACGCGCAAGCGCAAGGACGAGTTCTGATCCGCTCGAGCGGCCCGTGAACGTGCGTCAGAGGTCTTCGAGCCTGGCCTCGATCGCGGCTCGTTCGCGCGCGGGCGCGGTGTAGTCCGCGTCGAGGAGGACGATCGAGGCGTACCCCTCGGAGAGCGCGACCGCGTCCGAGTCGTCCACGTCGCGCACGACCGCTTCCGGCGCACGGAAGGCCGGTGCGTAGACGCCCGGCGCCTTCTCCTCGAAGCCCAGCCCGAACTGCATCCCGCGCCCCTGGACCGCGAATCGAACGCCCTTGATCTCGTTCCAGGGAACGGCGGGCGCGTTCAGGTTGAGCCGCGTCCCAGCCGGCAGGAGCGGGCCGTCCCCTGCGGTCCGGACCAGTCGATCGATCACCTCGACGGCCCAGGCGGCGGTGTCTTCGAAGTGCTTCCGGTGGCGGGGCTCGTCCTCCTTGCCGATCTCGTTCGCGCTCACGGCGAGCGCCGGCGTCGAGCCCAGACCCGCGGCGATCGTGGTGGCGCCGACCGTTCCCGAGATTCCCGTGGCGGCGCCCGCGTTGGCGCCGGCGTTCGTGCCCGAGACCAGGAGGTCGAACGGGTCATCGGGGTCCGCGAAGGCCGAGAGGCCGAGCAACGCGCAGGTCGCGGGCGTCGCGTCGACACTGTACTCGCCGGGAGCGCGCTCCTCGACGCGGAGGGCACCGAAGGTCATCGAGGCGCTGCTCCCGCTTCGGTTGCCCTGGGGCGCGACGACCGTGACCCGGTGGCCGGCGCCGCGCAGCGCCGCCTCGAGCGTCTCGATCCCGGTGGATCCGTAGCCGTCGTCGTTCGTCAGGAGGATATGGAGCGGTCGCGCCTCGGCGGGCGGAACCGTCGCGCACGCCAGGCCCAGGCAGGTCGCCGCGAGTGCGATGAGGTGGAGAAGGGGGAAAGGCCGCATCGGGGATTCGGCTCGGGACTTCACGGGATCGTTGGATTGCTGCATGGGCCTATTGTGGATCGCCAGCCGGGCCAGGCAAGTTCCACGGGATCCATCCGATCCGGTCCCCTCCGAAGGCGCCGAGCCAGATCACGTCGTCGCGCTCGAGGGCGGCGGAAACGCCGCCGACCGCTGTGGCCGGGTCGTGGGTCCAGACCCGGCGTACCGCGAGTGTTTCCGGGTCGACCGTCGAGACGGCCGAGGGGAGGCTGCAGCCGCCTTCGAGGAGCTCGAAGCAACCGGTGGCTTCGATCGGACCCGCGATCTGGCCGCCGACGAGCACGCGGCCGTCCGCGGTCCAGCTGAGGTTGTCGGGATGGAAGCCGAGGGGCGCCGTCTGGCGACTCCCTCCGTCTAGACCAAGACGCACGAGCTGCTGCGCCCCCCATTCGGAGAAGTAGAGCGTCTCGCCATCCTGGGAGGTGACGATCCCGTTCGGGCCGTTCCCCTCGGAATCCGGGATGGCCCGGATGCCGGTCGACCGCGACCAGTGCCAGACGCGGCCCGTGTCGAGACCGAGCACGAGCGCGAGGGGCGAGAACAAGGACTGACTGACCATCTGCGTGACGACGAAGTCGCCGCCCGGGAGCGAGGCGACGTCGTTGAGCATCACGTTCTGCTCGAAGAGGATGCAGTCGGTCCAGGTGAGGGTCGGGACTCCGTCCTGCTCGCCGATCGCGAAGCGCTCGATCGATTCGCGGCCGCCGTGGTTCACGACCAGCAGCGTTCGTCGGTCGCGGCTCAATTCGATGCCGTGGGGCGCGAAGTCGTCGAGGGAAGGCGGGGCGCAGGAAGCGTTTCCGGCGCCCACCAGGGCCGTCTCGTCGGTCGGCCACACGACGCTCCGGGCGCCGTCGGTCGGGCGGAACGCGACGAGGCTGCCGGGCTCGTCGGCGAGCACCATTTGGCTGATCAACATCCACCCGTCGTCGAGGCCCACGAGGTCCTCGGGATTCTGGAAGCCGCAGATCGGGGTGGTGTCGTCGTCGGGGGCGCACTCGGGAAGCGGCGTATGCGAGGCGCAGCCTGCGAGCGCCGTGAGTGCGACCAGGGCAAGGATCGCCCCGGCAGGCCGGGGCGCGGACGTCGTCATCGATCTGTCTCCTCGTTGGCCAGAGCGAGCACGTTCGAGGATCGCTCGCCGGCGGCGCATCGTCATCGCCGAAGGTTACCGCCCGACCGTCTCGACGAAGCCGATCACCGGCGTGGCCGCCCCGGTTGGCGCCATCAGGATACCCGGTTCCGGGATCGCTCCCGCGGTCCGGATTCGTGACTCCTACACGTTCTCTGGCCCGCGAGCGGCGGCGTTCACCTACACTCTCGATCCTCACGTCGATCGAGAGGCGGATGAACGGTGCACGCAACGAACGCCGAGACCTGGAAGCACGATCACGACTACCTCGGAGAGAGTCTTGCACGGAACGAGCGCCAGACCCGCCTGGTGATCGCGCTGACCGCGGCCATGATGGTCGCCGAGATTTCGGCGGGCGTGGCCTACGGCTCGATGGCGCTCCTGGCCGACGGTTGGCACATGGCGAGCCATGCGTCCGCGCTCGGGATCACGGCCTTCGCGTACGGGTTCGCTCGGCGCCATCGACACAGCAGCCGCTACTCGTTCGGGACCTGGAAGGTGAGCATCCTCGGCGGCTACACGAGCGCGGTCGTGCTGGGCATCGTCGCCCTGGCCATCGCCTGGGAGTCGTTCGGCCGGTTCGTGAATCCGCGCGAGATCTCCTTCGATCAGGCGATCGGCGTCGCGATCCTCGGGTTGATCGTAAATCTGGTGTCGGCCTGGCTCCTGCGCGACGGCCACGATCACGGGCACGACCACGGTCATGACGGCCATCACCACCACGACCACAATCTGAGGGCCGCTTATCTGCACGTCCTCGCGGATGCGCTCACGTCCCTGACCGCGATCCTTGCGCTGGTCTGCGGCAAGTACTTCGGCTGGCATTGGATGGATCCGGCGATGGGGGTCGTGGGGTCGCTCGTGATCGGGCGCTGGGCCTACGGTCTCGTGCAGCAGACATCCTCGATCCTGCTCGACGGGGATGTCCCGCAATCGACTCTCGACGCGCTCCGGGCGGCAATCTCAGGCGATTCGGACGATCTCGTCTCCGACCTGCACGCGTGGCGTGTGGGTCCCGGTCGGCTCGCCGTGATCGCGGTCGTCGTGTCGGATTCGCCGCGGGCCCCCGCTGAGTACAAGCGCCGGATGCAGGGGGCAGTCGATATCGCGCACGCGACGGTCGAAGTGAACCGCTGCGAAGGGCATGGCGAGGGCGCCCGCGCCGCGTAGCGGCAACGAGGACGGCACGCGTCGGCTCGGCGCGAGCCGCGCGACCGATTCGTCGACGGCGCGGAGCTGACGGCCGCGTCTGGGGCCGCCACGGCGCGGTCAGGGGCGATTTCCCGCAGATCGACTCGCGTCGAAGGGAACTCGCATGCGGCGGCCGGCGATGACGAGGAAGACGCCCCCCGTCTGAATCTACGCGCGTAGGCCCGAGTGAGTCCGATCCACATGATCTCGAACGCAGCCATCCGTCGTGGACTCGATGGTGAAGGGGGCCTCGCCCCGGTCGTCCACCTGATCGCCGGACTTCCGACGGACGAGGTCGTGCGGGGATTCGATCGCATCCGCGAACATCTGCCGGTCTCGTCCCTGGCGTGCCTCGTGGCTTCGTCGTCGCCCGAGTGCGCCCGGACGGGGGTGCTGCTCCCGCCCCATGCGGAGAACTCGCAGGTCGTCGAGGACTGGGAGACGTGTGACTTCCTGGAGCGTCGTTTCGGTCCGGGCGCTCGGATTGGCGGTGTACTGACCGTCGTGGACGCGGACGCGCTGGGCGACCAACTGGAATCGGCGGATCCGATTTCGGCACTCGGGTGGGGAAGGAGCGCACGTGATGCCCGAACGGTCGCCGACATCGTGGCGGGTCAGGTCGAATCGGCGACCCATCTCCTGCTGGTTGGACGCCCGTCCTCTTGTGCGTCGGTTCGAGGCCTCCTCGAAGCGTTGAACCCCGATGGCGCGTTGATGCATCTCGACGGCGCTGCGAGTCAGGAGCTCCTCGAAGTCACGCAGGCTCCCCCCGGACGCAGCGAGTCGGCGCGGGTCGTGCCGCCCTGGCTCGCGCTCCTGCGAGCAGAGAGAGTCTCGCCGGATCGATCCGATCGTTTTCTCTATCGTCGGTCACTGCCTTTCGACGCCCAGCGTTTCGGCGAGTGGCTCGCCGATCCGCCCCGCTCGCTCGTTCGCGGAAAGGGCAACGTCTGGCTCGCGAACCGCCTGGATCAATCGATGGGCTACTCGTGTGCGGGATCCGTTCACCGGCTCTTCGACGCGGGCCGGTGGTGGGCGAGCCAGAGCGGTTCGGCCTGGCCGACATGCGAATCCGCGAGGCGGCGCCTTCTCGAACGCTGGCATCCGCAGTTCGGGGATCGGCGGCAGGAGCTCGCCTTCGTGGGGCTCGACCTCGACGTCGAGCGGGTTCGCGCGGAGCTCGACGCGTGCCTTCTCTCGGAGACCGAGGCGCTCGAGTCGTTCGAAGCGGCGACGCCGTCTCTCAGAGTGACTTCCCACCCCGGTCACTCCGGCGCAGGACTCCACTGATGATCGACTGGCTGATCATCGGAGGCGGGCCGCACGGCGTGCACGCGGCCGCGCGTCTCGTGGGGGAAGCCGGCGTTCCGACCGAAGCAGTCCGCATCCTCGACGACGAGGAGGTCCTGCTGGCTCGCTGGCGACGATGTACCCGGAACACGGGCATGCGGTATCTGCGCTCGCCCGCGGTCCACCATCTCGACCTCTCGTCGGCATCGCTGCAACGGTTCTCGAAGTCGGGACGAGGCCGCCGGTTTCCGCAGCCCTTCACGCGACCGTACTCGCGTCCGTCGCTCGAGCTCTTCGATCGACACTGCGACGAGGTCGTCACGAGACTCGGACTCGAGGATCTACACGTGCGCGGTCGTGCGGAGTCGCTCGAGATCACGGAGGAACTCGTCCGGATCGGCGTGCGCGGGATGGAGACCGAGGGCGAGCACGAGTCGATCGAAGCGAAGCGGGTCATTCTCGCGCTCGGCGCCCCGGAGCGACCGGAGTGGCCCGAGTGGGCGATGCAACTCTCGCGAGAGAACGTCGACGTGTCGAATGCTGGCTCGATCCAGCACGTCTTCGACCCGGGCTTCGATCTCCGGGACGATCCGGAGGACGAGGCGATCGCGGTGGTCGGCGCAGGGATCTCCGGCGCCCAGGTGGCGCTTCGCCTCGCGCGGGAGGGACGCCGCGTGGTCCTCCTCTCCCGTCATCCCCTCCGCATCCATCAGTTCGACAGCGACCCCGGGTGGCAGGGGCCCAAGTACATGGCCGGCTTCTCGCGGCTTCGCGATCTGGATGAGCGCAGGCGCCGCATCGGCGAGGCGCGACATCGCGGATCCATCCCCCCTGACGTCGAGAGCGCCCTTCGCATGGCCTGCGCGGACGGGCGGATCGAACATCTCGAAGGCGTCGAAGTCGAATCGGCGACCCTTTCGGAGGGGCGTCCGTCCCTCGAAGTCGGCGGCCGGTCGATCCTCGTCGATCGTGTCCTGCTGGCGACGGGCTTTCCCCGCCGACGCCCGGGGGAGGGCTGGCTCGACGACGCCATCGAGAAGCATGATCTTCCCTGTGCGGAATGCGGCTATCCGGTCGTCGATCGCGGTCTGCGATGGCATCCTCGTCTCCTGGTGACCGGTCCTCTCGCCGAACTCGAGATCGGCCCGGTCTCTCGCAACCTTTCGGGAGCAATGCGGGCTGGCGAGCGGATCGCCGCCGTAGCCCGAACGGATCTCGTCTACTGAGGGCCACGTCGGCCCGAATCGGAGTCTCGAATCGATGTCCCACTGTTTCGACTATTCCAACAAGCGCATCGTCGTCACGGGCGCGTACTCGGGCGTCGGTGCCGCGTTGCTGGATGTGCTCTCCGAGCTCGGCGGTCCCGAGGTCATCGCGCTCGACCTCAAGGAGCCCGAGGGCCGGATTGATCGCTTCATCGAGACGAACATGGGGAAGGCTTCCTCTGTCCAGGCGGCGATCGAGGCCATCGACGGCCCGGTCGACGTCCTCTTCAACAACGCGGGCATCGCCGCGACGCATCCGGTCGAGGACGTGATGGCCGTGAACTGGCTCGGTCTTCGTCAGCTCTCGGAGGGACTGCTCCCGAAGATTCGCGAGGGCGGCGCGATCGCCAACACGGCGTCGATTGCGGGTGGTCAGTGGCCGGGTCATCTGCAAGAGGTCCTCGACTGCATCTCGATCGAGGGCAGCGAGGAGCTCTTCGGCTGGTGCCGGGACCACGCCGAGCTGGTCGGGGACGGATATGCCTTCTCGAAGGAATGCGTCCAGGTCTATACGATGAAGAGCGCCAGGGCGACGCTCGAGCGGAACGTGCGCACGAACAGCGTCTGCCCGGCGCCGATCGACACGCCGCTGCTGCCCGACTTCAACAAGACGATGACCGAGAAGACCATGAACTGGACGATCGACCAGATCGGCGGAACGATCGCGACGCCGCGGGACATCGCGATGACCCTCGCGTTCCTCGGCTCGGACGCTTCGGGATACGTGAACGGCGTCAACCTGAACGTGGACATGGGCTTCAACGCCTTCATGACCACCGGGCAGCTCGATTTCTCGGGGCTCGCGTGAGGCGATGACGAGTTCCCCCGCGCTGGACCAGCTCCGCTCGTCGGGGCGGGTTCAGCGGATCTCCGTGCCCCAGCCGACGGATCACGAGGGGGTGGCTCCTTCGGACTCAGGGGCCGAGCTGGAGATGGTCGGCCCGGTCTCGTTGCCGATCGAGATCGGCGTAATCGAAGCCACGGTACGCTGGTTCGTCGGGCGGACGGTGGATTCGTCACGGAAGAGCGGTGCGGCTTTCGAAGAAGTCAGCGTGCTGCAATTCGGCGAGCTCAACGACGAGCAATCCCGCCCCCTCGTGCGGGTTCATTCGGCGTGCCTCACGGGCGACACGCTGGGATCGCTCCGGTGTGACTGTGGACCCCAGCTTCGGAGTGCGATTCGCCAGCTGGTCGACGCTTCGTCCGGCAGCCTGCTCGTCTACATGACGAGCCACGAGGGCAGGGGCATCGGTCTGTGGTCCAAAGCCGCCGCCTACCTGCTGCAGGAAGAGGGGCTCGATACCTATGCCGCGAACCGGGCGCTGGCGTTCGGGGACGACCAGCGGGATTTCAGGCTGGCGGCGGCCGTGATCGTGCATCTCTTGCGCGACGCACCCTTCGAGCTCCTCACGAACAATCCGCTGAAGGTGCGGAGCCTGGAGCGATTCGGGGTCCTCGAGGTGTCTCGACGTGGTCTCGTGCAGGGGGCTTCCGCACACAACCGGTGCTACCTGCGCGCAAAGCGTGAGCACGGGCATTTCCTGCCAGACCCGCCGGTCGACTAGAAACGGGGAGCGACGCCGGTCGCCGAGTCGCGGTGGAGGCGCTGTCGCGCGCCGACGGGCTTGCCTGCGGACGTGCGGGCCGACTCGGGATCGCGGAACGGAACGTCATTCGACGGCCCGCCGTCCCTGAGCTATTCCGGCGACGAACACGACGCCGCGAGGACCGTGATGCCGCAGGTCAGCGAGACCATTCCCGACGCTCTGAAGCCGCGCGTGGACGCGGCGGTCGCCTGGTTCAACGCCTCCGAGGAAGCGGCCGACGCCGAGTTCGAAGTGACGGGCATCCTCGACGCCGACGCAGCGCTCGACGGATCGGACGAGCTTCGCCTCATCCTGTGCGGCGGAGATCGTTGCGAGCAGCGCTCGTTTCGCGTGCGGGGCGCGGACGAGGCCTGGGAGGTCGACTTCGCCGAGAGCGCAGCGGCGGCGCAGGTCGGAAAACGCCAGGCCGAGCTCGATCCCCCGCCCGGGCCCCGGCTCCGGTGGCTCGACGAGAAGCTCGCGCAACACGCCTTCGTCGTGCTTCTCTTCTACCGAGGGTTCTGGTGACCGCCCTGTCGCGCCGAGTTACGGGGCTACATGCACGAAGGAATCGTCGAGAAGATCCGGGCCGCGGGCGGCGAGGTCTACGCCGTCACGAGTGAGCCGCAGCACCTGGCCGACCAGGCCCACGAACACTGGGAGCTCGACTTCGAGAACGTCGGAGATCCGCACCAGGAGATTTCGCGGACCTGCAGCGAGCGCGGCTGGCTCACGCTCTACGCGAACCGCGGGAGCCTCGACTTCCTCCGGCGCGGAGCCGATTGGGAGGTCGAGCATCCGAAGGGCTTCTTCCAGCCGGGCGTGCTGGCGCTGACGCGCGAGGGACGGGTTCTCTATCGCTGGCGCTCCGTCCCGTCCGCCGAGAACCTGAACGGCACGCTCGCTCGACCGACCGCCACCCATGCGTGGGGCCGAATCGAGCAGGCCCTGGAGGCCGGCGACGCCGCAGGTGATGCGACGCACGACGACGATCCCGTGGTCGATCAGAAGCCGCCGCCGCGGCTCCTATTCCTGGCCGCCATCCTGGCGAACGGCTGGTTCCTCGGCTTCCGGTCCTTCGCGTACTCGCCAGGAGTCGGTTCGGTCCCCTCGCGTTTCGCGGCGGCCTACGCGCGCTGGCTGCTCTTCCTCGCGTTCTGGGCCGCGGCGCTCTTCTTGCTGCCGACGCTCGTCGTGGGGGTCGCATTCGCCGGATGGGTCGCCTGGATCGCCCGGGACATGCGACGGACGCTCGGTGGGATGGACGATCAGAAGGAGCTGGTCCCAGGCTCCTGACCGGACTTGACCTGACCCGACCTGAGCCGGGGCGGGTCAGCCCTTCGCCCGCTCGTCCATCGCCGGCGTGAAGACGAAGCCGCCGTAGCCCTCGTCGGCGATCTCGGCGATCCGGTGGAAGTAGGCCGGGCCGCCCAGGTGCACGGCGAAGTGACGCGACTTGCCGTCGATGTTGGCGCCGGTGTACCAGGAGTCCGTCTTCGGGAAGAGGGTCCTGTTTGCGAGGTCGTTGACCTCCCGATCCCAGTCGAGCTCCGCCTCGTGGGTCGGCTCGACCTCGCCGATGCCCCGTTCGCTCATGTGGGTCAGGCAGTTGGCGATCCACTCCGTCTCGAGCTCCGCGCCGAGCGGCATCAGGTAGAGCACGCCGGGCGTCCCCGGACCGTGGATCATGAACAGGTTCGGGAAGTCGCTGACCATCAAGCCCAGATAGTTGTGGAACTGGCTGGCCCACTTGTCCCTCAGGCTGACGCCGCCGCGGCCCTTGGGGTCGAGCCGGAGCATCGAGCCGCTGATCGCGTCGAACCCGGTTGCGAGGACGAGGAGGTCGACCGGGTGCTCGCCCGAGGCGGTCCGTACGCCCGTCGCCGTCATGCACTCGATCGGATCCTCGCGGAGGTCGACGAGGGAGACGTTCTCCCGGTTGTACGTGTCGTAGTAGCCGTCGTCCAGGATCGGCCGCTTCGTTCCATAGAAGTGGTCGGGCATCAGCTTGTCCGCGGTCGCGGGGTCGCGAACGATCTCGCGGATCTTGCCGCGCAGGAACGCGCCGACCTCGCGGTTGACCTCCTCGTCGACGAGCAGCTCCTTGTAGTTGCCGTAGACGAAGCCGAGGGTGCCGTTCGCCCAGAGCTGCTCCCAGAGCGCGTGACGCTCCTCGGGGCTCTCGTCGAAGAAGGAGCGGCCGTTGCCCGGCATCATGGGCAGGAGGGCGTCCGGCGGCGGCGGGGCCGTCATCCCCGCGCGGATCTGCTCCCAGTTCTCGCGAACGGCGGCGAGCTCCTCCGCAGAGAGGGGACGGTTGCGCGCGGGGACGGTGTACTGAGCCGTGCGCTGGAAGACCGTCACGTGGTCGGCCATCTTGGCGATCTCCGGGATCGCCTGGATGCCGGACGAGCCGGTTCCGATCACGCCGACCCGCTTGCCCGCGAAGGAGACCGGCTCTTCGGGCCAGGCGCCGGTGTGGATGCACTCGCCGTCGAACTCCTCGATCCCGGGGATATCGGGCTCGTTCGGCGCGGACAGGGCGCCGACGGCGCAGATGAGGAATCGGCAGGAGACCCGGCGTCCACCGCCGAGCTCGACGGTCCAGCGCTGCGCCGCTTCGTCGTAGCGCGCGCCTTCGACCCAGGTCTCGAGCTCGATGTCGCGACGGAGATCGAAGCGATCCGCGAAGTGCTCGAGGTAGGACAGGACTTCGGGCTGGGAAGACTGGGACTCAGACCAGTCCCACTCCTTCACGAGCTCGTCCGAGAAGGTGTAGCCATACAAGGGCGCGCTCGGGCCGTCGACGCGCGCACCGGGATAGCGGTTGTGCCACCAGGTCCCGCCGACCCGGGGCGCGCCGTCGTAGACGCGGACCGAGAGGCCCATGCCGCGAAGGTGATGGAGGGCGTACATGCCGCTCACGCCGGCGCCGATCACGACGACGTCGTAGAGGTCGGCGGCCGACTCTTCCAGGGGAGCGTTCGCTGCGGTCGACATGGTCATTCCCTCGTCCGGACGGGATCGGCGCCTACGGCGGAGCGAGGCGCCGCGCCGCCCGTCCGACTACGCTACGTCTCGACCGGGGCGTAGGGCAAGGCCCGGGTCGATCGATCTCGAGGGGCCCCGATCGTCTCGGAGCGCTGCGAGAGGAGCAATTCGGTGGGTGTAGCGGAGAACAAGAAGGTCCTCGTCGATCTGCTCGCGGCGATCGAGGGGGGCGACCGGGAAGCGATCGAGGGGATCTTCCTTCCGGACGGTCGTTGGGTGATTCCGAAGGGCGCGCCCGAAGCGGTCGCGGGGATGCATCGCGGCGGCGCCCTCATCGCCGACATGATGGTCGGGGCGATCGACCGGAGCTTCGTGGCCGAGAGCGTCGACTGGCGGCCGGGATTGATCGTGGGAGAAGCGGACGTCGTGATGCTCGAGGCCAATCTGCGGGCCACGCGCCAGGATGGTGAGGTCTACGACAATTGCTACGTCTTCGTCGCTGAGTTCGATTCGGAGAGTGGCCGGATCGCCGAGCTACGGGAGCATGTGGATACGAGGTACGCCGCGCGCTTCTTCGAGGGCTGAGACGTGGACCGACGATTGCGCCTCTTCTGGCCGAATCCATCCGGAAGACGCCTCCTCCCGTCCCATCTCTCTAGATCGCGAACCTCGCCCGATGCTCTCGGCAGTTCTCGATCGCCCGCGTCCGGATCCGGCCGAAGTAACACTCCGCCAGCCAGCCCCGGACCGAAGCGATCCGACCTGCGAACAGCCGCTCACGAAGCACGTCCTTCAGTTCCAGCACCCGCCTCGTGATCCCCAACGCCTCTGCTGGTGTGCCCTTCCTTCGGTTCTCCGATCGGTCCTTCATGTAGTTCCTCCACACCACCCAGATCGCCATCCGGTACAGCGCCGACTGCCGCCGCTTCGAGAACGCGATTGTCTCCCGCTTGTGGTTCGCACTGCAGTGCCGGATCAACAGATCCGACAGGTTCACCGGGAAGAGCGGGTTCTCGGGCGTCCTCGCTTCCTTCGAACTCGTCCGCCCATGAACGAACGTCCGATCCGTGAGACGCGCCATCGCCCTCGGATAGGCCTGGTGCTCGTCGGTTCGGAGCTCTACCTGCCCACCCAGCGGAACCACTCTTCGAAGCAGCTCCTCCACCCGCTTCCGCGTCGCCTGCGGGTCCGGGCGGCCGAACCTCCGTTCCAGGATCTGCCGTTTCACGGCCTGAGAGGGCATCATCGTGCCGCTTCGCCTGAGCTCGGCCTCATTGAAGCCGTAGACGAAGAGGCTTCTTCCCACGACCAGATTCAAGTCCATCGGCCAGTACTGGCTGTGCTCGAAGGTCCGGAAGCCGTCCAGAACGAGGGGCTCGTTCGGACACGTC